>JBOGLI010000498.1:0-6263 GCA_050746165.1 Terriglobales bacterium
GTGCAGATCGGGCGCGTTCTGGGCGTCGAAACTTTCGGCACTTCTTCTTCCGATGAAAAGCTTTCGCGCGTAAAGGAACTCGGGCTCACCCACGCCATCAACTACACGCGCGACGATTACGTCGAACGCGTCCGCGACCTCACCGGTGGCGAGGGCGTCGATGCTGTTTTCGAGATGCTGGGCGGCGAGCACGTGAAGAAGAGCGTGCAGTGCCTGGCGTTTCTCGGGCGCGTGATTACCTACGGCTCCGCCACCGGCGAGCGCCCGCTCTTCGATCCGCGCATCCTCTACGAGCGTCAGACCAGCGTCCACGGCCTCTGGCTCAGCAAGCTCTCGCTCCATCCCGAGATCATGCAGCCCGCATGGACTCAGCTTTCGAATTGGATCGAGCAGGGAAGCCTTTCCCCGCAAGTCGGCCACGTCCTCCCGATGGAGAAAGCTGCGGACGCCTACCGCCTGCTCAGCGACCGCCAAAACTACGGCAAAGTCGTGCTGCGCATTAGCCGCTAAATTTGCGGACCGTAGCGCTGGCTTCCAGTCGGCAGCTCCGCAGGCATCCTGCCTGCTTCTTCCGCACTACGCAGTAATAAGTTTGGCGGCGCACCGGTTCTCCCGATGCGCCGCCTCTTTTTTCTAATGACCCGATGACCGGATCACCCGATGACCCGATCGCTACTGCGTGACGGTCGTCGCGTGATCTCCAACTTTGAAGCCCGCGCCGTCCACGATGTTGCACACCGCCGAAGAGGAGTCCACGTCGCTGACCTGCACCGTGCCCAGCTTATTCATCATGCGCCGGATCACCTTCCCGGTCGAGGGATCCTTGATCTCCTGCAGGACCCGCTGCACCGTGAGCTCGTCGCCAACCTTTAGGCCCGCCGTCGAGCCGACGTTCAGCACCACCTTCCCGGTCTCCACGAACGCCACCAGCGCATCCACCTTGTTGGTGCGCATCTCGATCTTGGCATTGCCGTCGATGACGCCCTTGGTCATGTCATCAACCGCTTTCTTCACGGCTTCACCGATGATCGTGTTCTCGAAGTCGCTGCTGCCCATGTCGATGCTGCCGCCACCGCCGCCGTGCCAATTGCCGCCGCCGCCCAGCAACGACGTACTGCTGCGCTCCGATTCGCCTTTGCCTTCGGCGACGGCCATGATCTCGCCCGTGTCTACGTTGATGATGCGGGCGTCCAGTCCGACCACGGCCTTGGCTTTCTTCTGCCCTATGCCGCCGATGCCGAAGCCTCCCCAGTTATGCCCTCCACCGCCCACGCTCGTGTTCTTGTTGTCGTTGCCGAACTGCGTAATCGCGCCAACGATGATCGCGTCCACGCCCAGCAGCTTGCCGATTTTCGCGGCGCTGTTCGGGTCGGCCCGGTCGCTGTTCGAGAAGTTCTGCTACGCCATGATCTTGCTGATCGCCTGCCGCTCGATCACCGAGTATGTGCCGTCCTGCACAAGGCGCTTGACCAGCAGGTCGGAAATGCCCTTGCCGACGTCGACGTCGCTGCCGAACAGCGCGGCCACGCTCGTCTTCACGGTGGCGTAATCGAAGTCCATGACGGCCACTCGCTTCTTGCGCGGCGCTGCTTGCGCCGCCATGCTGAAGATCAGGACCAACGACACGATGCTGAGAACTCTTTTCTTCACGACAGCCTCCCTGTGGACTTGCGGAGGGCGAACTTCGACGAAGCGCACATCCACCCGGATCGAACGCCAAGCATTTTGCACCCGACGCCACCGCTGCGCAACGCGAAAGAGCTAAGCCATGTGCAAAACTTTTCTCATAGGCACAAGGCACAAGGCACAAGGCACGAGGCACGAGGCACAAGGCACGAGGAGCAGCGAGGATCGGGGTGAGCACAGAACGCGGTGTGCTGCATCACCGCTTCAGCAGTACGGCCGATCGTAAGCTGTCGTGGCTTAGGAGGTTATATGGGCGGCAACTTTAAACAACTGAAGGTATGGCAGGCCGGAATGGAACTGGTCTTTTCGATCTACGCTGTAACCGCTAAATTCCCGAAAGACGAATTGTACGGATTGGTATCGCAGATGCGCGGTGCAGCAGTATCGATCGTTAGCAACATCGCCGAAGGGAAAGGTCGCACCACGGATAAGGAACTAGCGCATTTTCTTTCCAATTCGCGCGGTTCGCTTCGCGAACTGGAGACGCAAGTCCTGGTTGCAAGTCATCTTCATTATTTCAATGATGAAGAAGGGCAAGCACTGCTTGCGAAAATCGAGGAAATCAGTCGCATGTTGTCGGGGCTGATCAACTTCGTAACCAACACTCCTTCCTGACCCTCGTGCCGTGTGCCTCCCGCCTAGTATTTCGGCATCGTCGGATCCACTCGCTCCGCCCACGCCAGGATTCCCCCGCTCAGGTTCTTCACCTTCGTGAATCCCGACTGCCGCAGGAAGTCCACCGCTTTGGCGCTGCGCCCGCCCATCTTGCAGTGCGCGACGATCTCACGGCTCGAGTCCAGCTCATGCACGCGCTTCGGCAGATCGTTCAGCGGAATCAGATGCCCGCCCAGATTGCAGATTTGGTATTCGTGCGGCTCGCGCACGTCGAGCAGGAAAATGTTCTCCCCGGCGTCGCGACGCCGCTTGAATTCCTCGACGGAAATCTCCGGAATCTTCTGTTCTTGTTCCACCGGCTTTTCTTCTCCCCTGATGCCGCAGAATTCTTCGTAATCGATGGGCGCATGGATCGTCGGGTTTTTGCCGCAGACCGGGCAGTTCGGGTCCTTGCGCAGCTTCAGCTCGCGGAACTTCATGCCCAGCGCGTCCACCAGCAGCAGCCGCCCGATCAGCGGGTCGCCCGCGCCCAGGATCATCTTGATCGCCTCGGTCGCCTGCATCACGCCCACCAAGCCCGGCAGTACGCCCAGCACTCCGCCCTCGGCGCACGACGGCACCAGCCCCGGCGGAGGCGGCTCCGGATACACGCACCGGTAGCACGGCCCCTCTTTCGTCGCGAACACGCTCACCTGGCCTTCAAAGCGGAAGATCGACCCATAGACATTCGGCTTACCGGTGAGCACGCACGCGTCGTTCACCAGGTAACGGGTCGCGAAGTTGTCGGTCCCGTCCACCACCAGGTCGAAGTCGCGGAAAAGCTCGAGCGCGTTCTCGCTGGTCAGCCGCGTTTCAAACAGCTTCAACTCGACTTCGGGATTTATCCCGCGGATCTTCTCCGCTGCCGATTGCAGCTTCGGACGCCCCACGTCGGCCGTGCTGTGTATGATCTGCCGCTGCAGGTTGGTGAAGTCCACCACGTCGAAATCGACGATGCCGAGCGTACCCACGCCCGCCGCCGCCAAATACAGCGCCAGCGGCGATCCCAGTCCTCCGGCGCCGATGCACAGCACCTTGGCCGCCTTCAGTTTGAGCTGCCCTTCCATCGCTACTTCGGGCATGATCAGGTGCCGCGAGTAGCGCAGGATTTCGTCGTTCGAGAGCGTCTTGGGAGTATCGCTAACGGTAGTCGCCATATAACACCTGTATTAAGAGTGCTTAGTGCTGAGTGCTGAGCAAAACCGGCTTTTCGGAACTAGGCACTCAGCACTTCTTCAACAGCCGCCCGCGATCGATGGCACGATCGAAATCGTATCCGTCGCCTGGACTGGCGTCTGTTCTTTGTCGAGGAATCGAATGTCCTCATCATTCACGTACACGTTAACGAACGAGCGCAGGCGCCCGTCCTCGGTGAACAGGTGCTTCTTCAGTTCGGGATGCTCGGATGTCAATTGCGACAGCGCTTCGGCCACCGTCGCGGCGTTCAGGTCAACCGCATCGCGCTTGCCGGCATATTGGCGGAGGGGAGTTGGAATCAGAATTTTCATAATAATCGGGCAATCTGGTCATCGGGTAATCGCGTTATCCGAACCCGCTGGAATGCTTCATAGATGCCTGGAATGGCCGCTGGATTCACTCGTGACTGAACGCGCCGCCAATATCCAATAACGAGCAACTAGCAACCGACAACTAGCAACTATTCCACCCGAATTTCCTCGTCATCGAACCGCTTGCTTTCCTCGTCCGCCCCGGTGAGCAGGAACGAGTTCGTCACCGTCGACTTACCCTTTTCGACGGAGGTGATCACGTACGAGCAGCCGATCCAGTGCGCCTCGGCGAAATCCGTCTTCGACCACTGCGCCGGATGGTCCGGATGCGAGTGGTAGAACCCGACAATGTCCAAGCCCTTCTCGCGCCCCTGCCGCTGGATCCTTACCAGCTCGCGCGGATCGATGTTGAAGCGGTCCTCGGGGCGGTCGTCGCGCGTGTTGCCGCAGGCAATCACTTCGCTGACAATGCGGTCATCGCCCTCGAATCGGCCCAGCATCGCCCCGCAGCACTCGTGCGGATACGTCTGCTCACCGTGGGCGCGAAGGGAATCGTAGGTGGTACGGGACAGCTTCAGCATGCTTTGATTTGAAATTTGAAAGTTGTAATTTGCAAAGTTTGGTCGTACTTGACTTTACAAATCACAAATTACCAATTTAACTTTCTTCCCAGAACCTCTCGCTCAAATACTTGTCCGCCCCGTCCGGAAAGATGGTCACGACCACCGCCTTCCGTCCCGCTTCGCGCGCCACCTGAATCGCACCCGCCAGCGCCGCGCCCGCCGAGACGCCCACTAGCAGCCCTTCTTCGCGCGCCAGCCATTTCACCATCGCATGCGCCGCTTCGGTCGAAACTGCGCGGTCTTCATCGGCGACTTCCGGATCGTAGATCTCCGGCACGATGGCGCTAGCCATGTGCTTGGCGCCCTCGATTCCGTGAAAAGGAGAATCCGGCTGCAGCGAGACGCAGCGTACGTTCGCGTTCAACTCTTTCAACCGCCGGGCCGTTCCCACGAACGTCCCGCTGGTGCCCAGCATGGCGACAAAATGTGTTAGCCGGTCGTCGGTCGCCCGGCAGATTTCCAGCGCCGTCGTCTCATAGTGCGCGCGCCAGTTCGCCGGGTTCGAATACTGGTCGGCATAGAAATAACGCTCCGGTTCGGCGGCGATGATCTCGCGCGCCTTCCGGATCGCGCCGTCGGATCCTTGCAGCGGGTCGGTGTAGATGACCTCCGCCCCATAAGCCTGCAGCATTCGCTTCCGCTCCGGCGAGACATTCTCCGGCATGCACAGCGTGACCCCGAATCCCATCGCCGCGCCCAGCATCGCGTACGCGATTCCCGTATTTCCGCTGGTCGCGTCGAGCAGGCGCACCCCGCGCCGCAAACTGCCGTTCTGCATCGCATCGCGCACGATGTACGCCGCCGCCAGGTCTTTCACCGAACCGCCCGGGTTCATCCACTCGGCCTTGGCGAGGATCAGCGCCCCGGTCTCCTTCGAGGCGCGATCCAGGCGCAGCAAGGGCGTGTTGCCGATCCGCTCCACCAGGGTCGTCCCCAGCCGCGGGCGCAACATTCCCCGCTCACCAATGTTCTGTTCTGTACTCATGCGTGACCGCAGGCGGGCCCACACCCTACCTATCCGCATTCGATGATCGCGGAAGGCCCCCCGATTCGGCAAGAATCCGCGGTTAAGGGGCGAAAGAACAGGGCCGAGGGGCGCGGGACGAGGGCCGAGGCGCAAACACGCAGGATGAAGGGAACAAGATAAAAGCCGCAGATCCACGCTGATTCTGCTGATAAAAAATCAGCGTTCATCAGCGTCAATCAGCGGCCCAGGTCTCTTTCTTTCCCTACTTCACGGCTCCCAGCGCCGCATCCAGCATCCGGATCGCCTCGTCCACGTCCGCCTTCGAGATATTCATCGGCGGCGACATCCGAATCACGTTCCCGTACAGGCCGCCCTTCCCGATGAGCAGTCCGGCGTTGCGTGCCTCGTCGAGCAGACGGTTGGTCTCCTGCGGCGCCGGCTCTTTCGTCTTACGGTCTTTCACCAGCTCCAGCGCCTGCATGCAGCCCATGCCGCGGACGTCACCGATAACCTGGTGTTTCTCCTGCAATCCCTTCAGCCCCTGCTGGAAGTAGTTGCCCACCTCGTGCGCGTTGTCGGCGAGCTTATCTTCTTCGATCAGGTCGATCACCGCCTTGCACGCGACGCTGGTCACCGGGTTTCCGCCGAAGGTCGAAATCTGTGCCCCCTTGAAGCTCTCGGCGATCGCGGGCGTCGTCATCGTCACGCCGACGGGCACGCCGTTGCCGAGCGACTTCGCGCCCGTCATGATGTCGGGCATGACCTCCCACTGCTCGATGCCGAACCACTTCTTGCCGGTGCGGCCCCATCCGGTTTGCACTTCGT
>JBOGLI010000499.1:0-4552 GCA_050746165.1 Terriglobales bacterium
AGGAAGGGGTTAGGCGGGCGGCGAAGTCACTTCGAAAAAGCTGCGAATTCCGAGCGACGGGCGCGGAGTAGGTTCACCCGCCGAAAATTGCCATATTCCGTCACAAAGCGCTCTATCAATTGTGGAATTGCGGAATCGCTAATTGCGGAATTGCACTTCGTCAGCAGGTTTCAATTCCGCAATTTGAAATTCTGCAATCCCTCGATGCACGCTTCAGCTCTCTTCGACGGTCGCCTCATCTTTGAGCAGGATGGGGATTCCATCGCGGATCGGGTAGGCGCGGTGACACTTGCCGCACTTCAGAACTCCCCGTTCCTCGTTGAGCGAAAGCGGCGCCTTGCACTCCGGACAGGCCAGAATCGAAAGCAGTTCGCGGTCGATCATGACTCAAATTGTACGCGCTTCCGAGCGATGCCGAAACGTCGTTGCTGAATGCTGATTGCTGAGTTGCGGAAGTGGCACGAGGCTTATGGCGCATGGCTCATGGTGTGAAGCCATGCGCGAAGAGCCAATAGCCATGAGCCGCTTTACTTACATCAGGTCGAGGTGGAACTTGCAGAGGCGCGCGCCGGAGGGATCGAAAACTTCGAAGACGATACGGTCGGAGACAGGAATTTTTTCCAGATCGACGATCACGCGATAGATACGCTCCTGGTACGGCATGGCTGCCGGGACGCCGATAATCTCAACCGATTCGGGCGGAAGGACGGTTTGTCGCAGGCCGTGGTACGCGACGATCCGGAACTTCAGTTTCAGCAGGTAGTCGTTCTCATTGCCACTAGCGATAACGCGGAAAGGCTCGGGCTCGTTGAAATTGGAACGGAAACTGGCGGTGAGACGGAAGGTGACGCGCGGATAGTGCGCCATCGGAGTTCCGTCTGCATTCAGAAGCTGTGGGGCGTGGTCGCCATCGCTGGCCTGCATGCCCTCGAATTGCGGGCTGTCGGCGGAGGCGAGCAGCGCCAAAAGCCCGTGCCACTTGGGAGCTTGCACGACGAAGGTTTGCGCACCAAGAGGAACCAGTTCGTGATAGTGGGCTGCGGCGGGGATCGATTGGCCAAACGACGCCATTCCGCTCACAATGAACAGCAAAACGGGAACGGCGATTGCCTTAGACCAGCGAGTCACGGTAGTTTGGAACAGGCGCGCAACAGCAGCCTTCCCGCTGTACGATGCTGAATTCCGGCTGCGCGGCAGCCCTGTTTTTGAAACCAGAGATGCTCCGCCTTCTCGGTGTAACCGCACATCCTGACGACGAGGCCGGCGCCTTCGGCGGAACACTGGCGACGTACGCCGATCGCGGCGTCGAAACCGCCGTCATCTGCCTTACTCCAGGGCAGGCCGCCAGTCATCGCGGCGCCGCCAACGATGACCAACATCTGGCGCAACTGCGGCGCGAAGAGTTCGCCGCCTCGTGCCGGCTGCTCCGCGTCACGCGCGGCGAGGTGCTCGATTATCGCGACGGAAGCCTGGTCCTCGAGAGTTTCCATCGAATGGTGGGGGACGTGGTCCGCCGCATCCGCGAATTTCGCCCGCACGTCGTGCTGGCGCTCGGGACCGAAGGACTCATCACCGCTCATCCGGACCACACCATGGCGTCACTGGTCGGCACCTGCGCGTTTCACTGGGCCGCACACGCCACGCAGTATACCGACCAGATCTACCAGGGGTTGCAGCCACACCGCGCGCAGAAGCTGTACTTCACCAGCGCGACCTTCCACCTGCCGGAGCGCGAGCCAACCTCTCTTGCGCCCATTACGTCGACGATTGAAATCGGCGAGCACTTGGAGACGAAGATCGCAGCGTTCAAGTGTCACACGACCCAAGGTCCGTTGTTTGCGCTGCTGGAGAACAACATGCGCAAGCGCGGCGCAGTCGAAGTCTTCCACCTCGCCGCGTGCATCGAAATCGGACCGGCGCGGGAGGAAACAGACTTGTTCGAGGGCGTCACCGACACCGGGGACTAGACGCAGAGGACGCTGGGTACGCAGAGGAATCGGGTCATCGGGCGATCGGGTCATCGGGTCATTGGCGTCCTGCGTCCAATCCCTGCGTAATCAACTGCGAGCTTTGCCCGCCACGCGGCCGCGCGTGAGGAACTTCTTGCGGACGGCGGCCACGATCTCCGGGTGAACGACATCGGCGGGACGGCGCGCGTCGAGCATGAGGACGCGACGTGGTTCGCGTTTTGCGATGGCGCGATAGGCGTGGTGGACGCGCTCGAAAAAGGCGCGGTTCTCGCTTTCAAAGCGGTTCTCGTCGGAGGCGCCGCTTTTGTTGAGATTGCGGCGGCGGGCGCGCGCGACGCTCGCTTCTACCTCTGAATCCATCAGCACGGTCAGGTCAGGCCAAACGTCGCGGCAAAGAACGCGGTGGAGGCTGAGCACAGCGTCAGATCCCAATTCGCGGCCGCCCCCCTGGTAGGCCTCGGAAGAATCGGTGTAGCGGTCGCACAATACCCAGGTGCCGCGCTCGAGCGTGGGCAGGATCAACTCGTCGAGGAGTTGCGCGCGCGATGCAAACATGAGCGCCAGTTCCGCCATGGGGCTCAGTCCGGTGGTGGAAGAATCGAGCAGGATCGAACGGATGCGCTCGCCGTTGGCGGTTCCACCCGGTTCACGCGTGGTCAGGACGTCGATGCCTTCGCTGCGCAGCACCGCGGCAAGCCGCTCCAATTGCGTGCTCTTGCCGCAACCATCGAGACCTTCGAAGGTAATAAAGACGCCGCGTTTCTTGGGCATGCGACGAAATCATAGCATCGCGGAAAAGGTATTTCGGTATATCAGTATGTCAGTATTTCGGGGTTTGGTAAGCACCTGACGCTCGCATACTGACATACTGAAATACTGAGATACCGTTTCCGATGTGTTAGCGTTTCCCCCATGGGTTTTTCTGAGTTTCACGGCAACTCCGAGGTGGTGGCGCAGTTACGCGGCATGCTCGCGCGCGACCGCTTTCCGCATGCCGTGATCCTCAGCGGGCCTGCAGGATCGGGCAAGTACACGCTGGCGCTGATGGTGGCCAAGGCGATGAACTGCCTGGAGCGGTCGCCTCACCACTCGACCGAAAACACACTCGGATTTGAGGTGGCCGGCGAGACGCCGCAGATTCAGCCCGATTTCTGTGGACATTGCAAGAACTGCCTGCGCATTGCGGAGGCGGATGACCTGGAGGCGCGCTGCGCCGAAGCCGTGGAAGCGCGCGAGGGGCTGCGCGAAACCGACAAGAAGGAAACGCGCATTTTAGTCCAGACACATCCTGATGTGCTCATCATCCCGCCCGACCCGCCACAGATGATGATCAAGGTGGACCAGATCCGGCACGTCATCCACAGCATCTACTACCGGCCCAGCGAGGGAAATCATCGCGTCTACATCTTCACCAGTTCGGCGTTCATGAAGGAGGCGGCGAACTCGCTGTTGAAGGTGCTGGAAGAACCGCCGGAATTTGCGACCATCTTCCTGCTCGCCGAAAACCCGGGCGCACTGCTTCCGACCATTCGTTCACGGTGCGTCAATTTCGCGCTGCGCCCGCTGGGGAATGAGGAGATCGAGCGCGACCTGGCGACGACGCATCCCGACTGGAAGCCGGCACAACGCAGCCTGGTGGCGCGGCTTTCCGGCGGGGCGGTGGGAAAGGCTCGGTCATTCGACGTCGAGGCGTACACCGCCGCGCGCGCCGACGCGCTGATGATGCTGCGGACAGCGGTCGCGCCTGATGACCACAGTACGTTATTCAAGGCGACGGAAACCTATCGCGCGGGCGCGGACGGCCGCGAAAAGACCGACCGCCTCCTTCGTGCGCTCTATTCCCTGCTGGAGGATCTGCTGGCGATCAAATCGGGCACGCCCGAGTTGGTGCGAAATTCCGATATTCGCGGTGAATTGGAGAAACTGGCACGCGAAGTCACCTTCGACTGGATCGCTGCGGCGTCGCAACGGGTCGGCGAGGTGGAAAGCGGAATGCGCCGCAACCTGCTGCGCAATGTCTCGCTCGATGCGATGGTCGCAGGCCTCGAAGTTTAGGAGCCGAACCCGCAGTAACGGAGAAGTTAATCAAGCGGCAACCAAGCCCGGGAAAAGCATCGAAGCGCCATTTGTGTCGTTACAAATCTAAACAATCGCCGCGGATTGTCACTGTTCCTCTCCTGTGGTACGTTAACAGCAAGTCCGCACCTTTCATCCAATCGACTCTTCGGTGGTGTGAGGCACATCGGCCGGCAACGCATTTCGCCCGAAGTGCGGCGCAATTCTGTTGCGGCCCCGGACAATTCAGCCGGACGCCGTGTTCGGCCGCGCAGGAGGATGAATATGAAGGATGGCATGGATTCCACCGCGGTAGGACGCGCACCCGAGCCGGAATTCTCCAACCGTAAGCTCATCCGCCCGACGCTGCCCCGTCATGAGCACCGCGAACGCGCCGAGCGACCCATGGCCACCAACAATAACGGCGGCGCCAAAAAAACACCGCCTCCCGAGCAGACGCACGCTGAAAACTACTATTACCAGAAGCAAATGCAGGCGAAGACGCCCATGGTCATCGTCCTGCAGGA
>JBOGLI010000500.1:0-8486 GCA_050746165.1 Terriglobales bacterium
ATTTGAAATTTCCAATTCGCAAATTTCCAATTTCAAATTGGTGATTTATGGATTTCTCGGCAACGTTAAAAATCGCCCTTCGCGCGCTGGCGCGCAACAAAATGCGGTCGATCCTGACCATGCTCGGCATCATCATCGGCGTGGGCGCGGTGATCGCCATGGTCGGAGTGGGGCAGGGCGCGCAGCAGGCCGTGCAGCAGCAGATCGCCTCGATGGGCAGCAACCTGCTCATGGTGCAGAGCGGCAGCGTGAACCGTGGCGGCCTGATGATGGGCTGGGGGCAGACCAAGTCGCTTACCGAAGACGACGCAAAGGCAATTGCGCGGGAGGTACCGTCCGTCGCCGCCGTCGCGGGATCGAGCGGCTCCAGCGCGCAGGTGGTTTACGAAAACCAGAACTGGGCGACGCGCATCACCGGAACCGAGCCCTCGTATTTCAATATCCGCTCGTGGCAGTTCTCCGCCGGGGCGTCGTTCACGGACCAGGACGTGCAGCAGGCGGCGAACGTCGCCGTGATCGGCGAAACCGTGCGGCAGAACTTGTTTGGCGCGACGGATCCGGTTGGGCAGACCATCCGCATCGGCAACCTGCCGTTCCAGGTGGTTGGCGTGCTCGCGGCCAAGGGGCAGTCGGGCATGGGACAGGACCAGGACGACACCATCGTCGTGCCCCTGACCACCATGCAGAAGAAAATCAACGGCCAGACCTGGATTTCTAACATCATGGTCTCGGCGGTTTCGCAGCAGGCCAGCTATGCGGCACAACAGCAGATCTCGTCGTTGCTGCGCGACCGGCACCGCATCCGGCCCGGACAGGACGATGATTTCATGGTCCGCAACCTGGCTGACATGGCGCAACTGGCCGATAGCTCGGCGCAGGTGATGACCATGCTGCTGGCATCGATTGCCGGAGTGTCGCTGATCGTGGGCGGAATCGGCATCATGAACATCATGCTGGTGTCGGTGACGGAGCGCACGCGCGAGATCGGCATTCGCATCGCCATCGGCGCGACCGAGGGCGACGTGCAGACGCAGTTCCTCAGCGAATCCGTGGTGTTGAGCCTGCTCGGTGGTGCGATCGGGATATTGTTCGGCGTGGGCGCGTCGGTGATCATCACCAAGACGCTGGGCTGGAACGTGCTCATCTCGCCGGCGGCAATTTTGACGGCCGTATTCTTCTCGATGGCCGTGGGCGTGTTCTTCGGGTTCTACCCGGCGCGCAAGGCGGCAAGGCTGGACCCGATCGAGGCACTGCGGTTCGAGTAAGAGCCGGTAGGTAGTAGGTAGAAGGTCGTAGGTCGAAGCATCGGCCTACGACCTTTTCGTGCCGGCGAAGTATAATTCCCGCGCGATGCGATTCCTGACTGCCGCTCTCCTGCTGCTCTCGCTTCCCGTTCTCGCACAAAACCGTTTTCTTGATCCCAGCCGTGGCGACGCCCACCTGGTGCTGGAGCGCGACGTGCACCAGCCCTTGCCCGAGCAGTACATCTGGGTCGCGGGCGCCACCGGTGCGGAGCTTGCAACAGACCTTGCGGCGCATGAGAAAGATGTCGCGGCCACGCGCTACTTCCGGACCGCCTTTGAAGTCTCAACGCCGCCGCACGTCGCGACGCTCTACATCGCTGGACCGAACCAGGTGCGCGCCTTCCTCAATGGCAAACAGATCGCCGACGCCACGTGGGACCCCAAGAGCAAAATTAGGCCGTTCGTGGTCGTGCTGGATGTGACGAAGGGACTCCAGGCGGGGCGCAACGTGCTGGCCATCGAGGCGTCGCATTTCCATGGTGGACAGGGTGCGAAGTTCGGCGGACATCCGCCGGAGCTGGTGGTGAAGATCGTCCCCGCCGCCGAAGGCGTGAACGCCAAGCCTCTGCTGATAAGCGGACCGGGATGGCGCGGCTCGTTGAGCGCCGCCTCCGGCTGGGAGCAGCCCGGTTTCGACGATGCATCGTGGCACGAGGTTCAGCTCATGGGCGGGATGGAAGCCGACATCGACCGCTTCCAGTGGAATGACGATGCGGCGCTCTATCGCTGGCCCGGATACGACGGAATCTCGCCCTTTCTCGGGCACATTCCGCTAATGGCGAAGGACACGCAAGAAGTGGACCCGCTCGCCGGCAAGTATGGAAACATCGCCGGGCTCACCGGGGGCGCGGGCGAATTCACGGTGACGCTGCCGCCCAATTCCGACAAGCTGCCTCCTAACCTTATCCTCGACTTCGGTCGCGAGATCGATGGGCGCATCGCGTTCGCCTCCGCCTCCGACGCCCCCATGAAGGTCAACATCAGTTACGGCGAGTCGGTGGAAGAGGCGAAGAACTCGCCGTTTCTCGGCGACGACGAGATCACGATTCCCGCCCGCGCCACTGCCTACGGCCCCAAGACCGCCTTTCGCTTCGCGGTCGTGCGCTTCCTCTCCGGGCCGGAGCCGCTGCGATTCAAGAGCATCGGCGCCGACGGCATCTACTATCCGGTCGAGTACCGCGGCTCGTTCGAATCGTCGGACCCGCTGCTGAACCGCATCTGGGAGTCGGGCGCCTACACCTCGCACCTGTGCATGCAGGACGACATCTGGGACGCGCCCAAGCGCGATCGCGGCCGCTGGATGGGCGATCTCGACGTCAGCGGCCGGGTCATCGATAACGTTTTTTCCGATCAGTTCCTGATGAAGGAAACCATGGACCACTTGCTCGCCGATGCGGGCAATCCGGTTTCGCAGCATGTCGACACGATTCCCGGCTACTCCGCGTTCTGGGTGATGGGCGAGGCCGATTACTATCGCTACCTCGGCGACCGCCAGTACCTCGACGGCCTGCACGACGGCCTCGTGCAACTGCTTGCCTTCATGGCGGAGGACATCAACGAGCAGGGCCTCTTCGCCAACGAACATAAAGGATGGCCGTTCATCGATTGGTCGCCGGGCCTCGCCGGTGATACGCCGGACGCGCGCATCGGCAACCAGTTCGAGTTCTACAAGGCGTTCCATGACGGCGCCTGGATGCTCACCGAAATGGGCGATTCCGCCAACGCCGCCAAGTACGAAGCCCTCGCCGGCAAGGTGAAGGCGGCCGCCGGTCGCGACCTCTTCGATGCCCGCACTGGCGCCTTCGGCACGCGCTGGCAGCCCAACGCGATGGCCATCTTCTCCGGCGCGGCCAACCAGGCGCAACGCGCGGCGATCTGGAACAATGTCCTGTCGAAGCCGTCGTCGGAGATCATTTCTCCTTATTACAACTTCTACGTGATCGAAGCGATGGCCGAGAGCGGCCACCGCCGCGAAGCCCTCGATTGGATCCGGCGCTATTGGGGCGGCATGATTAACGAGGGCGCCACCAGCCTGTGGGAGTCCTACGACCCGAGCTGGCCCAAGCAGGATTTTCACCGCCACCTGCAGGCCGACAACAACGAAGGCTACTTCGTCAGCCTGAGCCATGGCTGGTCGAGCGGTCCGACGGCGTGGCTGATGGAGGAGGTCCTCGGAATCCAGCCACTGGCGCCGGGCTTCGCGCGCGTCTCCATTCGCCCCGACCTCATCGATCTCTCCTACGCCCGTGGCGGTGTTCCCACGCCCCACGGACCGATCACGGTGGACTACCGCGGCGCACAGAAGCTGAACGCGAATATCACTTTGCCGGCGGGAGTTCAGGCCGAAGTGTCGTTTCCCGTTTCGGTGCGTGCCGCCGTGATGGTGAACGGGCGCGCGATGCAGGGCAAGTCCTCCGAGGAAGGCACACGCTCGGTACTGACGCTGCAAGGACCGGGGCGATTTGCGCTCTCGCAGTAATGAAGCGCAAATCGTGCGGCAGATCCTGGTCGGCGCCGGGGAACCGACTTGCGACCTTTTCGTTCGTCTAAGTCGCACAAACCCGTACATCGCAATTAGAGGTTATCGCGATTGACACTTAATCGAGGGTCCTGGTGTCTCTTAGAATACCGGGTCCTTCCCGTGCGAGGTTGGAGTGCGTATGTGGCATGTGATCCCTCCCTGGAGTTGGAGTTGGCTTTGGTACCGCACGAGCGGCTTCACCAAAGCTATTGTGGTGCTGCTCGCTGCGATGTTCCTGCATGCTGTTCTCGTCTTCATCGACCGTCTTGTGGCCTTCAACTCCGCAAAGAAACACGTGCCAGTCTTTGAATCACCCGCCGAAGCGCAAGCGATACGCAACGCCGGTGTATTCGCATTTTTGATAGCTTCAGCGGTCGAGGCGTTCCAGTCTTCTCCATCCTGTTCTCACGCGGAAGTGATCGAGTTTGCACTCAAGTCCATGCAGCGTTCCGCAGCGCTGATTCGTGCACGCATGAAAAATGGGTTTAGCACCGTGGCGACAATTGCCGCCGTTGCTCCATTTGTGGGCCTTTCAGGCACGACCATTGGTGTACTGGATGCGTTCAGGGGCGGCAGCGACACTCCAACTGGATGGATGATCTACTACGGGAACGCACTTGGACTGTCACTTGTGCCCACAGCGATAGGTATCGGTGTGGGCATAGTGGCTGTGTGGTTTTATAACGTGCTTGTCCGCAAACTGGAAATGTTTGACATCGACTCGACTGCCGCTTCCGCTAATGTGGCGGCGTACTTACACGCACAACCGAGATTCCCATCCGGAGAGGGAATTGCAGCACTCAATATCCCGCAGTTTGCCAGTCGCGGTGCTCGCGACTGGGAGGCACCGTACGATCCCCATGGCGTGCTGCTCGGCGTGTGGTTGGTATGGCTTTATGTAATTGCGACAATCACGTGGACATGCGTCTGGGATATAGCGTTTGGATATAACTAACGCGGTCGGCTCTCCGTTATGGCACGCTGCGGCTCAGTACAGCATCCGCATTAATGATCAGTGGCGCATCTGTTTCGTTTGGCGGCAAGGGGATGCATACGATGTCGAAATCGTTGACTACCACTAAGAAGATGACGAGGCCGAAGAAACTTCCACCGATCCATCCCGGCGAGATTCTCGGTGAAGACTACATGCGGCCGCTCGGTCTCAGCATGAATGCGTTGGCGCTCGCGCTGCGCGTGCCGGTGCCGCGCATTGCCGAGATCGTCCACGGACGCCGTGCGATCACCCCTGATACCGCGCTTCGTCTCGCCCGCTACTTCAATACCAGCGCCCGTTTCTGGCTGAACCTGCAGTCCGCGTACGATTTGGACGTGGCCGAGGACCGCCTCGCCTCCGACATCGCCCGACAAGTCCATCCCCGTACGCTCGAAGTTTCCGCCGACTAGCCATCACACCGCATGGCAACCGCCGTCACATCCTCATGCCCGATTGCTGACTACGATTCCGGGACACGATCGAGGCGTGTGCCCCGTGCCCGAAATCGCCGATCTTAAAGCTCCCGCCCTTCCTTCCAACGCTTACACCGAACTGAAGGCCAGGGAGGAATACGTCCCGCTGGTCACCGCCATCGAGAAGCCGCCGGAGCTGACGTGGCGGTCCGTCGGATGGGGCGTTTTCCTTTGCGTGATCTTTACCGTCGCGTCCGCCTACTCGGGATTGAAGGTCGGACAAGTGATGGAAGCGGCGATCCCGATTTCCATTCTCACCATTGGACTGGCGCGCATGTACCGCCGGCGATCAAGCGTGCTGGAGAACGTGATCGTCACCGGGATCGGCGGCGTGGCCGGATCGGTGGTCGCGGGCGCGATCTTCACCCTGCCCGCGCTTTACATCCTGAAACTCGACCCGCACCCGCTGCAGACGATCTTCATCTGCGTCGCCGGAGGCTGCCTGGGCGTGCTGTTCCTCATTCCATTGCGCCGCTATTTCGTGCGCGACATGCACGGCAAGCTGCCCTACCCGGAAGCCACCGCGATTACCGAGGTACTCGTCACCGGCGAAAAGGGAGGCTCGCAAGCCAAGTTGCTGTTGCAGGCGACGGCCATCGCAGGCGTGTACGACTTCTTCCTCACCACCTTCCACGTTTGGCAGGAATACGTGAACTTCCAATTCCTGCCCTTCATGCGGACGCTGAATGACCGCGCACGGATGGGGTTCAACTTCGACGCGAGCGCCTTCATCCTCGGCCTTGGGTACGTGATGGGGTTGCGCAGCTCGATGATTCTCTGCGCGGGGGGTGTGCTCTCGAACTTCGTGCTGGTGCCGCTGATCTGGTTCATTGGCCAGCACCTAACGAGCGCGGTATATCCGGCGACGATGCCGATCTCGGATATGACTGCCGTGCAGATCTACCGCAATTACGTGCGCTTCATTGGCGTGGGCGCGATCGCGACGGCCGGGATCTTTGGGATTATCAAATCGCTGAAGATCGTTGCCGGATCGCTGGGCATCGCACTCAAGGTATTTCGGCGCGGCGAAGCAGTCCGGGCGGAGCGTACGGACCGCGACATCTCCATCATGGCGATCCTGCTGGGCACGATCGCAAGCGCGCTCGGCATCGCGGTTTTCTTCGCTTATTTGCATGTTTGGGCGACCGTCGTAGTAGTCGGACTGTTGCTTACGCTGATCTTCTCATTCTTCTTCACCTCGGTGGCGGCGAACGCCATCGCGACCGTCGCGCGCAATCCGGTCAGTGGCATGACCATGCTGACCATCATCATTTCGTCGGTCGTACTGCTGAAGTTCGGACTGTCCGGAACGACGGGCATGTTCTTCGTCATGGCGATCGCCGGGATGGTGTGCACGGCACTGAGCGTTTCGGGGCAGGCGATCACCGATTTGAAAACGGGATACTGGCTTGGGTCTACGCCCGCTGCGCAGGAGAAGATCAAATTTGTCGGCGTGATCGCGGCCGCGGTGGCGTCCGGACTGACGATCGTGATGCTGGCCAAGACCTTTCAATTCGGCGAAGCAGTTGCGGGAAGCAGCCTGCCGGTGCTGGCGTCGCCGCAAGCGTCGATCATGAAGGCGCTGGTGGAAGGATTCATGAGCCGCGCGCCCGTCGCGTACCTTCTTTTCGGTGCCGGCGCGATGATCGCGATCATGCTCGAAATGCTGGGTCAGCCGTCACTGATCTTCGCGCTCGGCATGTACCTGCCCTTGGAACTGAACACCCCGGCGTTAGTCGGCGGCTTCCTCGCGCACTTCCTTGGCAAGCGTGCGGAACAAAAGAACGGCGAGAGCGGCAACACGATTCGCGAGCGCGGCGTCATCATCGCATCAGGATTGATGGCCGGCGGCGCACTGGGCGGCGTATTCGGCGCGGGCCTGAGGCTTTTCCCGTGGTTCCATGAAGACCTGGTGCACACGCCGTTTTACGCGAACGAAGCGGTTTCGCAATCGGTCTCGGCAGCGCTATTCGTCGGGTTGTGCTTCTATATCTGGTACGGCTCGCTGCGCAAGAAAAAGGAGATGCAATGGACGAAGCAGGACGTTTCGTAGCCGACGCGGTTCTCGGGATCGACACCATCTGGGGCGGCGACGTGATGTGCGCCTCGGGCACGGGGCGGTTCATCGCCGATTCCTGGTTCTCCGACGAGCCACTACCCGCAGCGTACACGGTGCCCGCGGCCGATGCCGTGCGCAAGTCGGGAGGGTTGTCGGTGAAGCAGATCGATCGCGACGCAATCGACCGTTATCTGCGCGAGGTGAATCTGCCGGCGTCCATCGACGGACTCTGCCGCGAAGCGCAGCGGACCGGCGGCACGCGCGGCGCGTACCTGTCCGGATTATCGAAATCGCTCGACGTGATGTACCGCCTGGCGATGGAGGTGTTGGGGAAAGGCCCCGCCGTTGAGTACGCCGAGTGCGTCATGGCATCGACCGCGAAGCCTCCCGAGCAGTCAGACCCGCGGGGCAAGCGCGACCGTCTCGCCGAATTACTTGGCTGCAAGCCGGATGCGCTGCTCGACGCGGTGAACACCTGGCGCCGGGCTCGCAATGCGCCGCTCGCCTGCGTGCGGGGATTGGGAGCGGCCGTCATCGCCGAATTCGACGCGCTCTCGGTGCGCAACCTTGTGCCCTACCTTCCGCCGGATCTCGCCATCGTGCCGCGCGCGAATATCGAATTTCTTCCCATCAAGGAGGCGTGGTTCTCCGGTTCCATGAACTACGTGGGACGCGCGCGCAACGCCAATGGCAGCCCGCAATATGAAGCGACCTATGAGATCAACGCCTCGCTGCAAATCTCGTTCCCCGAATTTCAACAACTCGTGAGTCACGAGGTGGTGCCCGGGCACGTCAGTACGTTTGCCTATCTTCAGGACCTGTACGTGCGCGGACTGCTGGGATTCGAGGCAACTGTGCTCACGATGAACACGCGCTTCGCGACGCTCTGCGAAGGCATCGCAAATAATGCCATCCTGATTGCGCACCGCGTCACCGAAGTCGATCAACTTCCCGACGAAGATTTGCAGGTTGGCGTTCTGCTGGCGCTTTTGCAGGACGACGCGAAGAACCAGTCGTCGTGGCTGACCTGGACCGAACAGCGGGAGAAAGATGACGTCGCGAAGACACTCCGCCGCGATTTCCTGGTCAGCGAAGAGCGCGCCGACAAGCTCTCCGGCGCCTGGGGCCGCCACCC
>JBOGLI010000501.1:0-7145 GCA_050746165.1 Terriglobales bacterium
GGATGGGATGGCCGGATTCGTCGGTCGCTTCCGAGTTGTGGCAAAGGCCTTCGACGCCGTCGGAGATCTCGACGAACGATCCGAACGCGGCCACGCGCAACACTTTGCCGTGCACAACATCGCCGACGCGGTGCGATTCGAAGAACGTTTCCCAAACGTCGGGTTGGAGCTGCTTCACGCCGAGCGAGAGGCGGCGGTTGTCCGGCTCGATCGCCAGCACCATCGCCTTCACCTTGTCGCCCTTCTTCAGGACTTCCGACGGATGCTTCACCCGCTTGGTCCAGCTCAGGTTGCTGACGTGGACCAGGCCATCGATGCCGTCCTCGATCTCGATGAAGGCGCCGAAATCGGTGAGATTGCGGACTTTGCCTTCCACGGTAGCACCGACCGGATATTTTTCGTGCAGCGTCTCCCACGGATTCGATTCGAGCTGCTTCAGGCCGAGCGAGATGCGCCGCTCCGTCGGGTTCACGTTCAGTACGACGGCCTCGACTTCCTGGCCGACGTTCACGATCTTCGATGGGTGCTTCATGCGCTTGGACCAAGTCATTTCACTGACATGGACCAGGCCTTCGATGCCCTGCTCGAGCTCGATGAAGGCTCCGTAATCGGTGATGCTGATGACGCGGCCTTTCACGTGCGCGCCGATCGGGTAACGCTCGGAGGCGTCGAGCCACGGGTCGGGCGTGAGCTGCTTGAAGCCAAGCGAAACGCGCTGCTTGTCCTTATCGAACTTGATGACCTTCACCTGGATCTGGTCGCCGACGTTGACCAGGTCGCGCGGGTGCGTCAGGCGGCCCCAACTCATATCGGTGATATGGAGCAGGCCGTCGATGCCGCCAAGGTCCACGAAGGCGCCGTAGTCGGTGAGGTTCTTCACGGACCCGGTGAGCACCGCGTCCTCGCTCAACTGCTCGAGCGTATGAGTGCGCTTCTCGCCAACTTCCTCTTCGAGGAGTTGTTTGCGCGAGACCACGATGTTGCCGCGCTTCTTATTCAGCTTGATAACGCGGACTTCCATCTCCTGGCCCTTCATGCCGTCCAGGTTGCGGACGGGACGCAGGTCCACCTGCGAGCCGGGGAGGAACGCCTTGGCGCCATTCAGGTCGACCGTCAGGCCGCCCTTGATGCGCTCCGTGATGATGCCCTTGATCGGCGTCTTGTCGTTGTACGCCTTCTCAATGTCGTCCCAGGCGCGAAGCCGTTGCGCGCGCTCGTGCGAGAGCTTGGTATAGCCCTCTTCCGTCTCGCCCTTGTCGACCATGACATCGATCGAATCGCCGGGCTGGAACTTCACGGCGCCTTCCGGATCGGTGACCTGCGCGATGGGCACAAGGCCTTCCGACTTGGAACCGATGTCGACGAAGACGTGCGTCGGCGTGACCTTCAGGACGGTGCCGCGAATGACGCGGTCCTCCTGTTGCATCTCGGCTTCCTGTTCGGCGGTGAAATTCTCCAGCACCGTGGCAAAGTCGATGTTCGCTTCCTTCGGAGGTGCGGATGGTTCGGGTGACGGAGTGGCGCTTCCAGCCTGGGCTTCGGCGGAGGCAGCTTGCTGCTGGCTGGTCTGTTCCTGAGTTTCGGCAGTGGGCTGCGTGGTGGTGGTGGAGTCGGTGGTGTTCTCGTTCAAAATCATGTTTTGTTTTGCCCCACGCGCACTAAACGCACGAGTGGAGACTGTTGAATTCGGATACTGCGGACTGCTGGCGTGAGTTCGTCGGGGAATTGGTCCAGCGGCCGGCTTCCGGTGAGATCGCCTCTCAGTCCGGAACCTTTCGACTATAACAACCGCGAAAACGAGTGTCAAACGAACGGATGAATGAAGAATGAAGAAGTCAGAATGAAGAATGCGAGGAACCAGGCTTGAGGCCCGAGGTCCACGATGCCAGTTCCTGCTTGTCCGGCGCCGCTCGCAACAGCCGGAAAGCTTTGAGTGCCGAAACCGCGCCGGCTTTTCATTCTTCATTCTGACTTCTTCATATTCTTCATTCCCCCGTCCCGCCGCCTGTATGATCGCGGCCATGGATTATCTCTGGACGCCGTGGCGCTACGCGTACATCAGCACGGCCTCGAAAGTCGAAGGATGCGTTTTCTGCGAATTGCCCCGGCGCAGCGATGAGGATGCGCTCATCATCCATCGCGGCCCGCACTGCTTAATCATGTTGAACGCGTTTCCCTACACGTCAGGACACGTCATGATCATTCCCCACGCACATCTCGACCAGCTTCAGAAGCTGCCCCGTGAAGCCGCCGAGGAAATGATTTCGCTGGCGCAGAAGATGGAAGGAGTGCTGCGCAAGGTGTACAGCCCCGACGGAATCAACATGGGCATGAACATCGGCGCAGCCGCGGGCGCCGGCGTCGCCGGACACGTTCACCTGCACATCCTGCCGCGCTGGGTGGCCGATGCGAACTTCATGAGCGTCGTCGCCGAAACGCGCATCCTGCCGGAAGACCTGAAGACGACGTGGAAGAAGTTGAGGGAAGGCTTTGGCGGTTAGATGCAAGGCGCATGGCTCAGGCTTCAGAGCCTAAATTCAGTGCACGTGTCCGTGCTCGCCATGCGCGGGTTGGATCGGAATCACGCAGCCATGCGCGACCTCGCACTTCTCGTGCTCGAACTGAATAGTGGTGTGATCGATGTGGAACTTCTCGCGCAGGCGCTCCCGCACGTTGCGCAGGATGACTTCGCTCTCCGACGGGGGAATATCGGCGATCGCGATATGGCAAGAGAGCGCGTGAACGCCGCTGCCGATGGTCCAGACGTGAAGGTCGTGGACGTCGTTCACGCCGGCAATCGTCTTAAGATCGAAGGCCAGCCCATCGAGCGACAAGCCTTTGGGCGCGCCCTCCAGCAGGATGTTGAGCGTTTCACGCACGATCCCGAACGACGACCATAGGATCATCGCGCCGATACCGAAGGAAAGCGCCGGGTCGATCCAGCTCTGGCCGGTGACCATGATGGCAGCGCCGCCGGCGATGACGGCCGCGGTCGAGAGCGCGTCGCCAAGCATGTGAATGAACGCGCTGCGCATGTTCAGGTCGTTGCTGCCGCGGTAGAGCAGCGCCGAGATGATTCCATTCACCGCCACTCCGGCGGCTGCCGTCCACACCATCGTGGCCGGATGCACTTGCTCGGGCGCATAGAGGCGCCGTCCCGCCTCGTAAAAGATATAGAACGCTACTCCGACCAGCGTCAGCGAGTTAACGAACGCGGCCAGCACTCCGGCGCGACTGTACCCGTAGGTGCGGCGCGCCGAGGCAGGCCGTGCTTCCAGGTACACCGCGGCCAACGAAAGCAACAGTGCCAGGAAATCGGAGACATTGTGGCCCGCCTCGGAAAGCAGCGCGAGGCTGTGCGCCTGCACTCCGGCCACGACCAGCAGGACGATGTAGGCAAACGTAGCCGCCAGCGCGATCTGCAGAACGCGCGGGTCGGCTCCGTGTCGCCGCTCGCCATGGGAATGGTCGTGCATAGGGCCAGTTTACCGCGCCTCGCGCTCTAGGTGCCCTTAACCCGATGGTGGCAGAAAGTTCGCGCGCTTTTGCGGCACGCCGATACCAATATCGAGAATGGCAAATTACGAGCGGAAGCGGGCTCCGCCTCGGATCATCATCGTCAGCAGTAAGACATTGGACAAGAAAGCTTTACGGCTGCCAGAGCAGCGCCGGAAAACGTAAAAATGGTGCGCCACGTGCAGGAGGGAAAGGAGCAGCGGTACGCATACGTGTATCGCTGCCGAGAGTTGCAGTCCCGGCGCGGCAATCCGAATGCGCCGTTCGGAAAAATGGCCGCGGGACCCTTCGCAACCTGAGTTTTGAACACGGGGAGAAAACACGCATGAAGAAACGCCTGATTCTTTCAATTTCCGCGTTGGCACTGTCGGTCGCGGTCGCCGCGGCGCAGACACCCACCACGGCTCCGGGCTCGTCATCGACGTCGCCTGAGCCGGGCTCAGTCGCCACGCAGAACCAGTCCAATCAATCCACGCCGATGTCCGAGCAGCCCCCGATGGGCCAGCAGACGGGTAAGGCCGAACAGTCCAACCAGGCTGGGCAGAGCGCAACAGCCGCGACCGACGACGAGTCATTGCACCGTCTCGTGCACGAACAACTCGCCTCCAATCCCGACCTGCAGAACGTCCGCATCACCGTCAATAACGGGACCGTGACCCTCGATGGCACCGTCGCCAAGAAGGAAGACAAGAAAGAAGCGAAGCACCTGGCGAAGAACGTTCCCGGCGTGAAGAAAGTCAAAGACAACCTGACGGTCAGCGCGAACGCCGCCTCGGCCGCCGCTGGCAAAGACAATGAGTCCGGCGTCGCTGCCAACGAAAATCCTGGCGAGTCGACTAGCGGCAACGCCCAACTCGGATCGAATGCCCGCGCGACTTCGGGCATGGCGAATGAAACCGCCCTCCCTGGCGAAAAGGCCAGCAACAAACCGGAGAACTCGACGAGCGCGTCGGCCGAAGAGAAGAACGAAACTCCGGCTGAAGAGCAGAGCGAGAAAACCGGCGTAGCGTCGAACACGCAGTCGACCAACTCGAGCGCGACCGGCGAGACTCAGTCGCAGAGCACGGCGTCGCAGGCGCAGAACTCTTCGACCAGTCCGGCGACCACTAATCCGGACGTCAACTCCGTACCGCAGAACCAGTCGCAGACCAGTTCCACGGGCACGGCCGGTGCAAATACGAACGCGAGCGGCACGAACCCGGCGATGCAGCCCTCGACGGCGGGTGAAGCGCAGTCGAGCCAGACGAACACCAACCCGAGCAACAACGCGCAGTCTTCGATCGGCAGTTCGACACAGCAGTCGGGCCAGATGAGCGGCGAAGCTTCGGAAACGGACCTGCAGTCGAAGATCCAGAAGGCCCTTACCGATGAACCGACGCTGTCGAGCGCGAACGTGATGGTGAACGTGACCACCGACAAGATCGAACTGAGCGGCACCGTCCCCAGCGGGAAGGACCGCCAGACCGCCAAGCGGATCGCCCAGTCCTACGCCGGCAATCGCAAGGTTGTCGATCACATGACCGTCAGCGCCAGTGGCAACAGCGCCGCGCCGTCGAACTCCACCAACCCGAACTCCAGCACCACGCCTCCGCCGCAGTTGTAACGCGACGAGACAGTGCGAAACAGAAGGCCCGCAGCAATGCGGGCCTTTTCTTGTCACTGAGTGCTGACTGCTGATTACTGATTGCTGCTCTTCAGCCGGCGCGCTTCCGCCAGCAGCGACATGCTGTGCATGAGGTTCTGAAGCGTGATGATGCCGACTAGGCGGCCACCGCTGACTACGGGGAGCAGGCCAACTCCGTGCGTCGTTAGCTTGCGAAAGGCCGATGAGAGCGTCTCCTCGGCCGACGAGGCAGAGTACACCCGATTCATCACGGACTGGACGTAGCCGTTGCCGCCGGAGCGCAGCGCATCCACAATCTTCTGACGCGAAACGACTCCCACCATATCGCTGCCGCGGACAACGGGAAAATCGTCCTGGAGCGTGTGCACCGATTTGTGCAGCGCATCCTCCAGCGTGTCGGCCGGCGAGAGCGTGGAAAAATCGGTCAACATCACCTCTTCCAGGCGCACCTGCTGCAGGACGGCATGAAACACGGCGTGACGGTCTTCCAGTTGTGCGGCGAGAAAGATGAAGAAACCGACCAGCGTCAGCCACACGTTCCAGATGCCGCCCACGATGCAAGCCAAGGCGAACGCCTGCGAGATGCTCACGGCGCGCCGGGTGGCGCGTACCGGGTCCATGCGCTGGGCGAGCACGGCCCGCAGCACTCGGCCAGCATCCAGCGGATAGGCGGGCAGCAGGTTTACCGCCGCCAGGAAGATATTCACCCAGACGAAGCTGCGCGGCAGGTTTCCCGTGAAAAGCAGCGGATGTAGCGAAAGCGGCGCCTCCGGGGCGACCCCCAGCAGGATCGCCGATCCAACAAACGCGAGGAACAGATTCACCGCCGGACCAGCCAGAGCTACTCGCAGTTCGGCGGCCGGTGATATGGGCGCGCGGTCCGGCTCTTCCTGGACGATGACCCCGCCCAGCGGCATCAACAGTACGGGACGGGCGGGGCGTTTCTGGTGCATGGACGCGAGTCGATGACCGATCTCATGTAGCAACACCGAGATCAGCACGAGAAATAGAAAAGCAACGCCGCGCGCGATGGCATCCGGACCGGTCGCCACCGCGTCGGTCATCCACACGAATGCGAACAGAAACAGGAAAGAAACGTGGATGCGGAGATCGATACCGAAGATCCGGCCGGCATGAATGGACCAGGAGCGCATGAACCTATAGTCTACTCGACCACCTCAGCGAATCAGAGAAAGACGCAGCGGCATCGCCCGAGACGCATGCGATAAACTCCGGGCGTGGCGGACTGCGTGATTCTCGTGGGCTTCATGGGCGCGGGCAAGACCACCGTCGGCCGCATGCTTGCCGGCAACCTTGGTTGGCAATTCACTGATCTCGACGATTTGGTAGTCGCCCACGAGGGCCGCGCGATTGCCGATATCTTCCGTGCGTCCGGCGAGGCGTTTTTTCGCCGGGTGGAAACGGAATGCCTGCGAGAAATATTGCGCGGCCGCCCGTCACGCACGGTGATCGCACTGGGCGGCGGCGCGATCGTCCAACCGGAAAACGCTGCACTGGTGCGCGACTCCAAGGTGCCGGTGGTCTTCCTCGACGCGCCGTCGGAGGTGCTGATGGCGCGCTGCGCTCCCGAGCCTGGAACGCGCCCGCTCTTCGCCGACGAGAACCAATTTCGCCAATTGTATGAATCGCGGCGCAAGAGTTACATGAGCGCAGGGGTGCGCATCGACACTGCCTCCCTTTCACCCGCTGCCGTCGCCGAGGAAATCGTTCGCAGGCTTGACTTGCGGGCACATAATTAGCTGGAGTCGCCCATGAAATCAGTATTGCGTCTTCTCCCCTTGGCCGCGCTCCTTCTCTGCTCAGTGGTCGTTCCAGCTGCCGACAAGAAGAAGCCGAGCGATACGGCCCGTGTCGTCGATTCCGGCACCTTTGGCATCTTTGTCAACGGGAGGCGAGTCGCGAGTGAGAAGTTTGAGATCGCGCAGCAAAACGACGGAAATATCACCCGCTCCGAATTGAAAGTGAACGACGGCAGCAGCAAGGC
>JBOGLI010000502.1:0-7054 GCA_050746165.1 Terriglobales bacterium
ACTTCGACCTTGGCAAGGTCGCACTCTACCACTGAGTTACTCCCGCTCAGCATGGATGATTATAGCGAAGCGCGGAAATTGCGGTCAAACCGGGTGCTCTGGAGGACGCACGAGCGGAATTCGAGAGTCGGCTTACGTGCGTTTGCCGGGGCGCGGAGGAACCGGTATTGGGCAGTCTCGCGGAGGCTCGACGCGCGCCCGCTCGGGCGACGTGCTCGCGGAGATTCCCGGCGTCGATCCCAAAGCGGCGAGGTGGCTCAGCCCGTCGAGCACCATGCCGTGCTCCAGGATGCGCTCCAGCACTTCTTCCACGCTATGACTATGCTCTGCCCGTAAAACGTACATTGCTCCCCCGTGCGGTAAAAGACGGACCACTGCTTCGAAGATGAAGGGCGCACTCAGTTAGACCGGCTGCGGCGTCGGCGGGTTGTCGCGGTATCGATGTACGTGAAACTCATTGACCTTAATCAGTTGCGCTCGCGAGAGACCCGCTCCAACGCCTGCAACGGACATCTCTCGGCGACATCTCCCGTAAACCCGCGCTGGACGTGGGCGCACGCTGCGGCGAATCGAACTACAATCAAAGAGCTGTTCCTGCGCGACGGGCTCAGCCAGGGGAGGCCCCGCATCGACCACGATGAGAAAGGATTCGCAGCTCTTTTCCAGCAAATGGAGCTGAAACTGGGTCGTAAGCTCCTGCCCGAGGAGAAGGCCGCGGCACGTCTTTCCATTCCCACGCTTCAGGCGCCCCGCGACGTTGACCGGCGAAAAACGCCGCACGAACCCTCCGACGACGAAGCCAAAGCCGCTGATTAAGCACCGGCGCGCACTTCGTGCGCATTGACACTCGCTGAAATCACCGCCACACTGGACACGCCTTTATCTCACAATTGAATTTCTCGTGCAGCTATCATGAACTTTACCTTTCTTGATTGGGCCGCCATTCTCGGCTATCTCGGCATCACTCTCGTCCTTGGTCTTTACTTCCGCAGCCGCTCCGGCAAGAGCGTGGACGAATACTTCGTCTCCGGGCGCGACGTGCACTGGGCGCTGGCCGGCACGTCAATGGTCGCGACGACCTTCGCCGCCGATACTCCTCTGCTCGTCGCCGGCCTCGTGTACTCGCAGGGAATTGCCGGCAATTGGCTCTGGTGGGCCTTCCTGCTTTCGGGCATGATGACCGTCTTTCTCTTCGCCCGGCTATGGCGGCGCTCCGAGTTGCTCACCGACGTGCAGTTCGCCGAACTGCGTTACAGCGGCAAACCGGCGGCGTTCCTCCGCGGCTTTCGCGCCATCTATCTCGGCCTGCTGATGAACTGCCTCATCCTCGGCTGGGTCACGAAGGCGATGAACACCATCATCCGCGACACCGTGGGCATTCCCATGGCGCAGTGGGGATGGCTGAACGCCTTCTCGCATGGTTTGACCGCGATCTTCGGCCAGACTTTCGCCGGCCCCGACGGCCGCGCGCTCATCATTTCCGTTTTCATCCTCATTCCGTTCACCGGCATTTATGTCGCGCTCGGCGGACTGTGGGGCGTGCTCTGGACCGACGTTTTCCAGTTCATCCTCAAGATGGGCATCGTGATCGGCGTCGCCTACTACGCCGTCGTCGCCACCGGCGGCATGCAGAGCATGATGTCGAAAGTCGAAGCCCTGCGCGCCGCCAATGGCGCCTCCGACCCGTTTTCTTTCTTCCCTGATTTCTCCCGCGGGTTCACGGCCGAAACTTTATGGACCGTCCCCGTGCTCACCTTCCTCGTCTTTCTTTGCGTGCAGTGGTGGGCCTTCTGGTATCCGGGAGCGGAGCCGGGTGGCGGCGGCTACATCGCGCAACGCATCTTCAGCGCCCGCGACGAACGGCACGGCCTGCTCTCGGTGCTCTGGTTCCAGGTGGCGCATTACGCGCTGCGGCCCTGGCCCTGGATCATCACCGGATTGGCCGCCATCATTCTGTATCCCGGCCTGGAGCACCCCGAGAACAGCTACATGATGATCGTCAACCAGCACGTTCCCCACGTCTGGCGCGGCATCATCCTGGCCGGATTTCTCGCCGCGTTCATGTCGACCATTGCGACGCAGCTCAACTGGGGCGCCTCCTACCTCGTCTCCGATTTCTACCGTCGGTTTATCAAGCGCGACGCCACGGAGCGCCATTACGTCGTCGTCTCGCGCCTGGCGACCGTGTTGCTGGTGATCAGCGCCGGCTACGTCTCCGCGCAGTTGGCCTCCATCCGCTCCGGTTGGGAGTTCGTGCTCGAACTCGGCGCCGGAACCGGCGCGGTGTCCCTGTTGCGCTGGTACTGGTGGCGCATCAATGCCTGGAGCGAAATCTCAGCCATGGCGACGGCGCTCGCCGTTACCGCCGTCCTCCATTTCTGGACGCCCTTCACCGGCAACCAGCCATTGATCTTCGCCAAGACCGCACTCACCACCACGCTGGCCACGACGATTGTCTGGATCATCGTGACCCTCGCCACCTCGCCTGAAAACAACGCGGTGCTCGACGCCTTCTATCGCAAGGTGCACCCCGACGTGCGCGGATGGAAGCCGGTGGCGGCGCGCACGCCCGAGGTTGTCCCTACACGCGATCTCGGGCCGAACCTGCTGGCGTGGGTCCTGGGCTGCGCGATGGTTTACCTTGCGCTCTTCGGCGCCGGCAAGGTCATCTTCCGCCAGCCCGTGCTCGGGACCATTCTCTTACTCGGGTCTGTCGTCTGCGGGCTCTTGCTCTATCGCCAGCAGTCGAAGCGCGCATGGGGCGCGGAAGGCGGCGGCAGTTCGCGCGAAGTGGCCAAGTTATAAGAGAAAATCGGCCGCTGATTAACGCTGATGAACGCTGATGACGGAAAATGTGGCGCAAAGACGAAGGCGGATCTCGTGGCGAAGCTGGTCGCTTGCGGCTGCGCTTGCATTGATCTGGATTGCCAACATCAATTCGTACGATCACGATTGGGCAATGTACAAAGGGCCGCCAGTCATACTGGATCCTCCGATTTCCGGACTTACGCATTGGTTGGAACTCGCAACCTTCTTGACGGGCGCGGTCTTGGCTATTTCTATCCTCTACGACATCATCTGTTGGATTCGAACTCTCCGCGCAAGTCATTAAACGATCAGCGCGATCAGCGTTCATCAGCGGCTTATTTCTTTCGTCTTCCTCCGTGTCTCCGTGCCTCCGTGTCGAAACGAGACTTCCTCCACGACGTCGCTGTCCTACTCTTCTGGTAATGGGTACTTTCGCGCGTTGTTTTTCCCGGGACTTAACCGTTTTCCGCTCGGCATTCCCAGCTTGGTCGCCGGTGCTCCTATTTCCCAGGTGTGCAGTGTGAAATCAACCGAAGCACCGCCGCTCGTCGCATGGATCTCAATCAGCAAACCCGGCTCGCTGACGCTCGGCGTATAGCGCGCCTCGCCCCAGCCGTTGGTGTAGACAGTCACTTCCTCCGACGCCACCACCACCTCTCCGCCAAAGTGCCCGCTCAGCACTTCGCCCTCGGTCGTACGTGTGGAAGCGGAGCTGCGACAGGCCATCATGCGAAACGTCACCGCCGCACCCGAGATCGCGAACGGCGGATCGGAGAGATCGTTCAGCCGCACCGACAGGGGAAGGAACAACCCGCCGGGGTTAATGTACTGCTCGTCTCCGCCCGTCTTCACCATTTGCGAACCGCCGGTCATCGCCACCGCGTACAAGTAAAAAACGTCGCACGCGGTCTGCGGTGACACCCCGACGCAGGCGCTCACCCGCACCTCCGACGCCATCTTCGCGATGTTCAGCGTTGTCGTCGATTCGCCGTTTGTGTCGGTGGTTGCGGTGCCCGCGGAAAGAGTCGCCGTCCCCAACATCACCGAATACTCCACCAGCCGTCCGGAAAGCGGTGTTCCATTGCCGACCACGCGGACCAGCAACGGCACTGAAGCCGACGAATCGCGCGCGAGAAACATCTTCGGAGGAGCGGCCGCCACCGAAAGCGGCGCGCTGATTCCGCTGACCGTGGCCGAAACGTTCGCGCCGCCGCTTAACGACGCCGTTAGCGTGACCGCTCCCTCGGCCTTCACCAGCAACCATGCCAATGCCTCGCCCGCGCCGTCGCTGGCGACCGTACAGTCTTGCGTCTTGCAGGGTTGCAGCAGGATGGAGGGCGTCGGTGAAACAAATCGAACAGCGGCCCCGCTGACCGGGGTACCGTCAGCGGCGAGCACGCGCACGCGAAACGGGTTCGGCGCTAGCGTTCCCACCGGCACGGGAGGATTGCCGCCGTTCAGCAGTTCCAGCGACGTCCCCGCCGCGCCACCATAGCTCACGGCGTTACCGATCGAGGTGGATGCTCCGCTGGCCGCGTCCTCCACCGTAACCGCGTAGCTCCCGTCGGGCAGGATGGGCGCCGCCACCTTGAGCTCGCCCGGAACGAATGACAGGACCGGCACCACGGTGCTTCCCACCTTCACGCGTGCGTCCGCCGTGAAACCAACGCCGCTGATGGTCAGCACATCTCCGACGAGCGCGTGCGCGGGAGTGACGGAGTCGGCATACAGCACTCGCGCGCTATACAAGAAATCCGGGCGGCCGTCGCCGCGAGCGTCGGCGATGGCGAACTTGTACGAACCGGAAGGCAATGACAATTGCAGTCGAGTCACGCCCGTCTGCCCAGCGTTGAAATAGGTCTGCGCAACAAGTGGCGGATCGGACGCATTCGCCGCCGCGTCCCAGATGCCGATAACCGGAAGCGCCTTGGACGCGCTCGCCGTTCCGCCGTCCATCGCCGTCACATCGAGGGTGAATGAATGGTTCGCATGGAAATCGACGGCATACCAGTCCACGTTGCCCTGATCGGCCAGCGACGCGGACCACAGCCCTGCGCCCGGTATCGGTCGCGGCGAGTCGAAACTGTTCGGCTCGTATAGATCGCCGCCCGTAATCGGAGTGCCGGTGAGCGTGATGTCCTGCGTGATCGTGCTTCCGGCGGAGACAGTCACGACCACCGTCGCCGCCGATCCGGGCGGTGACACCTGCGTGTTCTTGAACGGCCCAACCGAGATCGTTCCGGTGTAATTCGGGTTGAGCGGCTCAATTGTGATCTCGTACTTCGCACTGCTTGCGCCCGCGGGGATTTCCAACCCGGAGAGTTCGTAGTACCCGCGCAGCGATGCGTCGTCGGAACCCCAACGGTCATGCGCCTGACCGGTCGCGTCGTTATATCCAGTAATGATGTTTCCGGCGTTGCCGCGGTAGAGATAACCGGAAACGGAGGTGGCCACGCTCTTCATCGAGGGCGTGTTCGTCGCCGGATCGATCCACGTCGCCACGACGTTCGCTCCCTGTACGGGCACTCGCAAAGCGTCAGCGCCGAACCAAATGCTGCCGCTGACGCGCGCGGTCGTCGCGCTGAAAATCGATTTTCCCGGAAACTGCGCCAGGTTGTCAGCCGTGACCGGGTACAGCCGCGCGATCGCCATCCGGTCGTCCATGCGCAGTTGGTCGGCATTGGAATAGCAGCCCGCGCCCGGCGTGCACAGGCTTCCGGCGGGATGCATGACCGGATATCCCGCAACCTGGTCGGTGGTTGGACTGGCCGGCTTGTTGGTCTCGACCATGTCATTGACTTGCGACCAGTCCAGCCCGAGCGCTCGCCCAATCGCGAGCACCAGGTGATAACGCAGCACGACGATATCGACCGTAGTTTTCACGCACGACCCGTTGAGCACAACGACTGCGTGTGCGATATGTCCATCCGCGGTGAATCGGTCCGGGCCGCCGAACACGAAGTTGGCGGCGCACAGCTTCGATGCCCCCGCGCCCAGGAGCGCATCGGTTACCGCGCCATCCGCGTCATAGACGAACGCCATCGGCTTCGTCGAGGTCGGCTGAATGTCGGTAGGCACGGTGAGCGTGGAGCCTGACAGCGTGACGTTCGCGCCGCTCACGTCCTCGTCAAGTGAACCGGCGCGGGTAGCTTTCAGCGCGACGGTGGACACGCTCGTCCACCGCGAGAATGCGTCGGCGACGAGTGCGTTGATCGAATTCTGCTGTTCGAGCGAACTGAGATTGCCTTGATCGGTGTAATAGACGACCTCCGTTCCTGCCCAGCGCAACGGCGTGCCCGCTATGCCGGCATTGAACCCCGTTTTTCCCGCCACCCACGCCGGCCCGCTCGCCTGCGACGATGTCGCGATCAGCAACGTCGCGAGCAGGAACGAAAAGCGGCGCCTCACTCCTCCGCCTCGCTGAAGATCACGCTGCGCGTTTGCTTCCGTGCCTGCCCGGAGTTGTGTGTTGGTGCGACAGGCCGCACCGGGACAATCCGCGGCTCCCCGGGCGCGCGCAGCGCGTCAAGAAATTGCGGCGATACCTCATCCACGCGCCGGTGCCCGGCACGACCTCCGACTGGCGAGGTCAATCCGAGTTGTGACGACGGCAGGTGAAGAAACAAGACGAGCGATTCGCCAATGCGGTACTCATCCGCTGCCGCGTTCCATTGACGGATGGTCAGTACCTCTCCGCTCGCGACTCCGCGCACTCCGTCCTCGACGCGCAATGTGACGCGCGTCTCGCACAGCTCGTCCGGCGCCTGCGGCGAGATCACCGCAACACCAACGACCTCTCCGCGAAAGATGACCCCGGCTTCCGCGGCGATCTCCGACAAGTCCGGCTTTTTCTGCTGGGCTGTTGCGGCCCCTGCCGCCAGCAAGGCGAGAAACACGTAGGCTCGCCGCATCGTGCCCTCTTCCTCAAGAAATTAAAGATAGAACGCAAAATTCTACGCAGCAGTACCCGGCGACTTCAGTGATATCGCGCCAGTTAATCTACTTTTTCTTGCGCCTGCATTCCCGAATCAGGAATCAGTGGCGGGATGACCGCCGAAGTCCCGCAGGAACGATCGCTGGTAATCCAGGACCAACCCCTGGGTAATAACGGGGCTAAATCATTTGAGTCCCGCAGGGACGCTTCGCTGGTAGCCCAGGACGCGATGTTGGGCTTGGTTGAGTCCCGCAGGGACGCTTCGCTGGTAGCCCAGGACGCGATGTTGGGCTTGGTTGAGTCCCGCAGGGA
>JBOGLI010000503.1:0-7053 GCA_050746165.1 Terriglobales bacterium
ATACCGGCTGGTTGGTCTTACACCTGAAGACGACCCGGTGATCGTGCTCATTCGGCGGGACTCGGATGTGTACGCGCTCAAGCTCGATTTGCCCTAGCTGCTGTGTCGGGTGCCGTATCAGTCGGCAACCACTTCGGGCTCGGCGTGCGGAAGGCGCTCGTGCGGGCGGCTGCTGAGCAGGGCCGCAATGAGGCTGAGCACAGACACTGAACCGAGCAGCGCGACGCACCCGGGCCAGCGCCACGCTTGCCACAACCAGTCGGTCACCGTCGCCCCGGCGCTTCCTCCCAGGTAATACGCGGTGACATACAGGCCGGCAGCCGAGGACCGCGCCGTGCCGGCAATGGCCCCGGTCTGCACCGTAGCCGCCGATTGCGCAATGAATACGCCCGACGAGAACACCGCCAGACCGGCAATCACCATCGGCAACGAGCGGACCAGCGTCATCAGCAGCCCGGCGATCATCATCGCGCAATACACATAGGCGGTCGGACGGAAACCGAAGCGGTCGAGGAACTTTCCCGAAAGCGGGGTAACAATCGCGCCGAATAAATAGACGAAAAAGATGCTTCCAAGTTGCGCGGCGTTCAGGTGGAACGGCGCCTCGGCAAGATAGAAGCTCACGTAGGTGAAACCGCCGACCAGCGAGAACAGCACAAAACCGCCGGTGGCGAAATTCGCCAGCAGGCGCGGATTGAGCAGGTGCCGCTTAGCTTGCTCGACGACGTGAGAAATGTGCTCGGCCCGCACAAACCTTGTTGCCCGCGGCAGCCACGCGCGCACCATCAACGCGCCGGCGAGGTTCATCGCGCCGAGAACGAGAAAGACGGCGCGCCATCCACAATGTGTCGCCACGATCCCGGAGATGAAGCGGCCAAGGAAACCGCCGAGCACGGTGCCGGCGACGTAGGCGGCCATCGCCGCGCCCACACCGCGGCCCTCCCACTCCTCATTGATGTAGGCGAGGATGACGGCGATGATTCCGGGAACGAAGATTCCTTGCGCGAAGCGCCACGCGATCAGCACCGGCAGGGTCGTCGCAGTCGCAGCGAGCGCAGTGGGAATTGTCAGCAGGAACAGCGATGGGACGATGACGTTTTTGCGTCCCTTGCGTTCGGCGTAGGCGCCGATGAACGGGGCCATCAGCGCGACGGCGAAGATGGTGGCGCTGACGGTGAAACTGACTTCGAGTTCGCTCGCCTGGAAAATGCGGCGCAGGTACGGCAGCAGCGGCTGGGTGCAGTACACGTTGAAGAACGTGCACATGCCCGCCAGCATGACGGCAATGAGCGTGCGGTCGAGCGGAACCGACTGCGCGTTGGATCTCTGGTGTCCGGAAGGCATGCCCGTCAATGATTCGCGGCTGCCCAACTATACATCGCTGAGGCGGTGGCGCAGGGCTCATGGCTCAGGGCTGATGGCAACTGGATTTGTTCCGTCAGCCCTGGGGCCCTTGTGCCATGTGCCCTGTGCCATGTGCCCTTTGCTTATGCGAATTCCCAGCGGCGCGCGACACGGCGCGCGATGAGGAACAGCACAATTCCGCACCCGACGAGCACCGTCACCTGCGGCCATAAGTGGGAGATGGGCTCATCCCGCCAGAACACCTTGGTGAAGCCATCAATGGCCCATGCGTTGATTGTCAGCAGGCCTGCCTTCTGCATCGCCGCCGGCATGAGGAATCGCGGAAACATGCTGCCGCCGATGGACGACATGATGAGGATGACCAGCGTCGATAGCGCCCCCAGTTGTGCCCGCGTTTTGCAGGCACTTGCCAGCAGCATGCCGAAGCTGGCCACGGCGAACGACGTGGTTACGCCCATCACTACGAATCCGGGCAAGTGCGAGGTGAAGTCCAGCTTGAAAACCAGCCACGCCCAGACAAACATCACCACGAGTTGCACAAACGCGAGGGTGGTGTTGTAGCAGACTTTGCCGGCCATCAGCGTCGTCATATTCACGCGCGTGCTCAGCACCCGGTCCAGCGTTCCGCTCTCCGCCTCTTCCAGCAAAACTCCCGCCGATCCACTTGCGGTGAATAGAAGAAACATCACGCCAATGGCTGCGGCATAGAACGACACCATCGGGTTATTCTTGTTTTCTCCAACCACGTCCTTCGCATTGACCTTGATGAGACCGCTGGACAAGCCGGAACTGGCGGCGGGCTTTGCGCCCGGCTGGGCAGAAGCTTGTTGCTCATGGCGCAGGTAGTCGACTGCAGTTTGCATGCGCTGCCGCTGTTCTGGGGTCAAGCCACCAGCGTAGGTATCCATCGCTTTGACGCCTTGCTCCGCCATCAGATCAGGCATCGACGTCATCGCCACTTTTTGAAGCAGTCCCGAGACCACTTGCGGAGCGACCATGTCGCTAGGGTCCTTCAGCATCTCAATGGCCGTCGTGGTGCCATTGCCAGCAAAGGAAAGCGGCGATTGCCCGAAACCGGCGGGAATGATCAGCGCGATGGGAGCATCGCCGGCGCGAACGGCGGCTTCGGCGGAGCCACGCGTGTACAGCGGTTGCTGGACGCCTTTGCGTGCTGCCGGCCGAACCGCAACGCGCAGCGAAGTTTCCGCTTGCATCCCTTGGACGAGCCGTTCGGAGACCGCGGAGTGGTCCTCGTCCACGAGGAGCAGACTGATCGTGGGCGTGGTATCGCGCCGACCGCCGAAGATCACCGCAAAAATCGTGAAGAACACGACGGGCAGGACGAAGCTAAGGGCCAACGCGCCCCGGTCACGCCGCAGCGACGTTACGGCCGTTCGCATAATGTTGGTGATCAATCGCGCAACTCCCTTCCCGTCAGTTGCAGGAACACCGATTCCAAAGTGGGGCGGTGCAGTGAGACATCAAGGACCGCGAAGCCGGCCAGCGGCGCCGCCTCCAGCAGCGACGCGACCTCGGCCGGATTCTCGACCGTAAACTGCGCTACGCCGGCGACGAACTTGCCGCCGCGTTTCGCAACCCAGCACGCGAGTTGTTCTTCCGGCCCCTGGAAGCGCGCCACGACCTCTCGCTTGCCACCGAAAACCTGGCGGACGAGTTCTTCGCCGGTGCCCTCCGCGATGATGCGGCCGTGGTCCATGATGGCAATGCGGTCGCACAGCCGCTCTGCTTCTTCCATGTAGTGCGTGGTGTAGATGACGCTGAGCCCCTCGGAACGCAGGCGTTCGATCATCTCGAAGATGCGCAGCCGCGATTGCGGATCAACGCCGACGGTAGGTTCGTCCATCAGAACGAGCCGTGGGCGATGGATCAGCCCGGCGGCCATGTTGAGGCGGCGCTTCATGCCACCGGAAAGTTGATTGACGATGTCATCCGCCCGGTCCGTCAGCGCCGCCCATTCCAGGCACCAGAGCGTAGCAGCCTTCACCTCATCGCCCGACAGTCCGTAATAGCGGGCGAAGCTGGCGAGATTCTCCCGGCAGGATAACCGCGGATAAAGCGCGAGATCCTGCGGGACCCAGCCGAGCGACTGCTTGGCGGCGTCGGTGCGCGCTTCCGCGCCGAACACGTAGATCTCGCCGCGATCGGCGATGACGCGCCCCACGATGCTGCGGAGCAACGTGCTCTTCCCTGCACCGTTTGGTCCAAGCAGCCCAAAACACTCGCCTGCGTTAACCATGAACGTGACCGTATCGACGGCGGTAACGGCGCCAAATTTCTTGCCGACATTGCTGACGCGCAACGGCACGGGTTCGGCGGAAGACTTCGCGGGTGTGCTCATCGGGGGTCATTGTAGGCTGCATTCGAGCGGCGCTCGATGAAAATCACGACAATGCGCGCTCGCTAAATTCAGACGAGAGCATTCGAGTGTAAAAACGAGGGACTTGCAATCGGCTCTCGTGTTAATGTTCGCGATTATCGCCCTATCGACTTCATCATGATTTCTGGCTCCGTGTGAGCTCTATGTCAACACCGTCCAATGATGTACAGGCTGACGTACCGGTAGAAGTCAGCGACCTGCGCGAGAGCCTCAAGCGCCTGGATCGGCGCGACTGGGGCCTCTGGTTTACGGCCATCATCATCCTGCTGCTGCTCTGTTTTGCGGTTTACTCCCTCACGCAGCCGGCGATCAGGACCGAAGACCAATGGCTCATTCAGGAGCAAATTGCAATTGGAGAACGCGGACTGTTTGGGCTGGTGTTGCTGTTTGCGGTCTTCGCGATGCACCAGCAGTACATGATCAAGAAACTCCGTTCTAAACTGCAGGAGCAGATCGGGGTAGTGACTGAACTCCACAGCCGGGCGGAGACTTTTCAGCGCCTCTCCATTCTTGATCCGCTTACCGGCCTGTTTAACCGGCGCTTTGCCTACGAGCACCTTCCGCGCGAAATCGCGCGAGCCGAGCGCTCGGGAACGTCCTTGATCCTACTGATGATCGACTTGAACGATTTCAAGACGATCAATGACACTTACGGTCACGCGGCTGGTGACGCGGCGCTGGAAGCATTTGCCCGCCACTTGAAACGCGGGATTCGTAGCGCCGATCTGCCGGTGCGAATGGGCGGGGACGAATTCATGGTCGCCCTGCCAGACTGCTCCGTCGAGCAAGTAATCGGCCCGCTGAAACGCATTGAGGGTTGTGCGTTGGACTACAACGGAAACCACATTGAGATTACGTTTTCCGTCGGAATGGCACAGCACCGTAAAGGCGACACCGTCGTGCAACTGCTCGAACGTGGCGACTCGAACATGTACGCCATGAAACAGGGGAACATAGCGTCACCGCGCGATTGGTTCGAAAAGTGGCGTGCACATTCGGTCGCCGAATGAGTTCCGCTGCCGCCAGATGATGCTGGCGGAGAGGGAGGGATTCGAACCCCCGGTACGGTTTCCCGCACGCCGGTTTTCAAGACCGGAGCCATCAACCACTCGGCCACCTCTCCGTTCTTCCAGTTTACTCGAACTGCCCAACTCGTTGAGCCAAATAGAACCAGTGCCGGGCTCCGCCAGATGCCGAAGAGAGGACCACGCACGCCGAGTCCGACTGGGAGCAGCCGGAACACACCTCAATGGGCGTGAGAGTAATCGGGTCAAGAATAATATCGTTCCCCGAGCTATGGGCCCGCAACCCGGTGCCCTCCGCCCGCCATCTCCCTTAGTAGATCGAACGATTCCTGGTCGCGACGGCGCTCCGACCGTTTTCTGCACGGGCACGGTTTGACGTTCATCGGCGCTTCGCCGGCCCTTCGTCCATCGCATCACAACTCGGGGAGCCCACAATGACAGCAGCGGACGTTTTGGTTGAAACCATCATCGACTGGGGGGTCGAGGTGATCTTCGGTTTGCCCGGAGACGGCATTAACGGAGTCTTCGAGTCGCTCCGGACGCATGCGAACAAAATTCGCTTTGTGCAGGTGCGGCATGAGGAGGCGGCCGCGTTCATGGCCTGCGGCTATGCCAAGTTCACGGGTAAGTTGGGCGTTTGTATCGCGACCTCCGGACCTGGCGGCATTCACCTGCTCAACGGTCTCTACGACGCGAAGATGGACGGCCAACCGGTGCTGGCGATCACCGGCATGGCGTTTCACGACCTGATCGGAACGCACGCGCAGCAGGATGTGGAACTCGACAAGCTGTACATGGACGTGTGCATCTACAACCAGCGCGTGATGGGCCCGACCCACGTCAAGAACATCACCGAAGTCGCCTGCCGCACGGCCCAGACATTCCGAGGCGTCGCGCACATCACCTTTCCCAAGGACTTGCAGGACCTGGAAGTCGATTGGAAGAAGCAGAGCTCCGAGCGCAACAAGAAGGACCACGTTTCCACGGTGCACGCCGAGTCTGTGCGCATTCCGCCGGAGCGGTCGTTGCAGAAGGCGGCAGACCTGCTGAATGAATCGAAGAAGATCGCCATCCTCGCCGGACGTGGCGCGCTGCATGCGACGGATGAACTGGAGCAGGTAGCCGAAATCCTCGGCGCACCCATCGTCAAGGCGCTGCTCGGTAAGGCCGCGGTGCCTGACGACAGTCCCTACACGACGGGCGGCATCGGTCTGCTGGGCACCAAGCCGTCGGAAGAGGCGCTGATGAACTGCGACATGCTGTTCATGATCGGGAGCGCGTTTCCCTACCTTGAGTTCCTGCCGAAGCCGGGAGCGGCCAAGTCGGTGCAGATCGAACTCAATCCCGGCAAGATTTCGCTGCGCTATCCGGCGGACGTTGGACTCGTCGGCGATAGCCGCGAAACGCTTCGTGAACTAATCCCGCGCCTCAAGCACCACAAGGACCGCAGCTTCCTGAAAAAGGCACAGGAGGGGATGAAGGACTGGTGGGAATACATGGAGCGGCTGGGCACCGCCGACGACATGCCGATGAAGCCTCAAGTGGTCGCATGGGAGTTGGGCAAGCGGCTGCGGAACGACGCGATCGTCGCCTGCGACAGCGGAACCATCGCGACCTGGTGGGCAAGGCAGATTCCGGTCAAACGCGGACAGATGCACTCGCTCTCCGGAAACCTGGCGACCATGGCGCCGGGCTTGCCGTATGCCATCGCGGCGCAGGTCGCGTATCCCGACCGGCAGGTGGTGGCGTTCGTCGGCGATGGCGGCTTCTCCATGCTCGGGTTCGAGATGCTGACGGCGGTGAAGTACAAACTGCCGGTCAAGGTGGTCGTCATCAAGAACAACTACCTCGGGCAGATCAAGTGGGAGCAGTTGGTGATGGAGGGGAATCCCGAGTTCGCGGTGGACCTCCAGCCCATGGACTTCAAGCTGTTCTCCGAGGCCTGCGGCGCCACCGGCATGAGGTTGGAACGTCCCGGGGACGCCGGCGACATGCTCGATCGCTTCCTCAACGCGCCCGGACCCGCAGTGCTGGAGGCAGTGGTAGATCCGCTGACCGCGCCCATGCCGCCCAAGATCAAGGCTAAGCAGGCCTACAAGTTTGCCGAGTCGCTGGCACGCGGCGAGCCGAACGCCCGCAAGATCATCGAGGAAGCGTTCAAGGACCGCGCACGCGAGTTGGTGTGAGGCAAACAGGTAATCGGTGATCGGTAATCGGTAATCGGAAGAAAAAAAAGATGCCGGCCCACTCATCCGGCCTTCATCC
>JBOGLI010000504.1:0-2218 GCA_050746165.1 Terriglobales bacterium
CTGCGGCAATGAACGATTGTTCGGCGATGTCCCGCTGGTGAAACCACACCGTCTCCGCCGATTTCTGCCACAACCTCCCGCCGATCCACAGCAGTACGATGAACTCGCCGATGAGAAACGTGCGGCCGATCGCTTCGTGAGGGAACCTCGTCCACGCCCATAACAGCGCGAGCGTCACCACTGCGAGCAGCACCTGGATGGCGAGGACGGAACCGTAAACGCGCAGGAAATTGCCGCGCAGCAGGCGGCGCGCGCGTCCTAGACTATGGCGAATGGCAGGCCGCTCGTGGGCCACGCAATCCAGTTGGGCGATATCGACCCAGACGCGCGCAGCGATGGCGATCAGCGCCAGCGTCGTCATGCAGCCGAACCGGACCCAGAACTGAAGTTGCTCGGAACTCCAGCGGTTCCCGATCCATTCGTTCAGCGGATCGAGGCCAGACTGCGCCGCCAGCACCGGGATCATGAGTATGGCGAAGACGATGGTCAGACGCACCATGCGCCAGAAGTAACCGGCCGAGGAGTGCAGGAAATCAGCGAAGCGTGGCGCGCGGCCGATATACAGGGCTTCCAGGATGCCGCCGATGGCGAAGAGCAGCACGAGGAAGAAGACGGCGCCGAGCGCGAAAGAATTGCCGAACAACACGCGCGGGGTGATCTCCGGCCGCATGAGCAACTCTTGCAGGCGGAAGACGTTCATCTGGTGATACAGAGAATCGCGCGCGGTAATCGAGGCATTCAGCGGCGCCAATTGCGCGCGGACGGGCAGTGAAGCGAGAAGCCCGGCGGCGAGATTCACGGCGAACACCCACCACAACACTCGCTGGCAGCGCCACAACAGCGCCGCTCCGCCGCGAAACATTCCCTGTCCGTTCATACCAGCCACGCTCCCAACCCGGAAAAGAACTGCACCATGACCATCCAATAGTCCGCAAGCTTGCGAGTCGCGTGGTTATCGGGCGTCACCAGGCGGCTGTTGTTGAAGAAATCGACGTCCAGCGCGACGCGGTGATCGGGATCGACCTCGGCGGAAACGAGTCTTGCCTTTTTTGTGTAGCTGTAGCGGATCCACCGGTCGGCGCCATCCCAGTGCTCGCGAACGCGCTCACCGTCGGCGAAACGCATTTCGATTTCTGTCGGAAAAATGAAATCGCCCTTGCGATGGACGACGACGGTCGAGCGAAAAGACTTGTCCGCGGGTTTGGCATCAGGATCCGCTTCTTCCGAGCGCGCTGCGAGAACCTCGTAGTCGAGCACGTTCGTGCCGTAGAACGCCTGGTTCCAAAACCACGAGAGGTCGCGTCCGGAAACTTCGTTCACGGTCTTGAAGAAATCTTCTCCTGTGGGATGGGTGAAGCGGTAGCGCATGAAATACGTGTGCAGCGCGCGCCGCAGCGTGTCCTCGCCGATCACGGATTCCAGCGTCAGCAGCGATGCCCCGGTCTTTGCGTACGTCATTCCGCCGTAGGACGAACCATTAAGGAACTGCCAGCCCTTGCGGGTGATGGGGTCGTTGCGGACGGCGCGCGCGTAGCCGGGATGCTGCGAATCGGCATCGCTGCCGGTCGCGCCAAGGAAATTGAGCATGGAATTCGGGCCGTAGAGCGCGTCCATGATCTTGAACTCGGTGTAGGTGTTGATGCCCTCGTCCATCCATGCTTCTTCGAACTCGTTGGTGGCGACCATGCCGTACCAGTACTGGTGGCCGAACTCATGCTCGACCACAACCTCGGGAAGGAGAATTCCCTTGGGCAACCGCCAAAGCGTATCGGCGGTGATAAAGGTCGGGTACTCCATGCCGCCGGACTCGAGCGCGCCCGGCGCCGGATCGACGACGGTGATGCGGTCGTAAGGATAGGGGCCGTACCACTGGTCGAAGCGCTGCAGCGTTCCCTTTAGTGCCGACATGTAGCGCTGCGCCTGGACCATGTGCCCGGGCTGCATCAGCAGACGAATATGAACGCGACCGGCGCTTCCCTGCCAGTTATCTTCGACTACGCGGAACTCGGGCGAAGCAGTCCAGGCGAAGTCATGAATGTCTTCGCCGTGGTAGCGAACGGTTTTCGTTCCATCGGAGTTGTTGGTGGTTCCGAGTTCGTCGCCGCTGGATCCGGTGACGTAATTACGCGGCACGGTGACATTCACATCGTAGGTGCCGAAGTCGGCGAAAAACTCGGTTGTCTCATGGAACTGGTGGCAATTCCACGCGCCATGCCAC
>JBOGLI010000505.1:0-2380 GCA_050746165.1 Terriglobales bacterium
GTGTATATGCGCGTGGCTCCAGGTTTTGTTTCGGCTTCTATTTTTTCGGCGCGACGGTTGAAACGTCGTCCGCCGGCGTATGAATTGCGGCGTTTACGGAAAATCGCGGCGTACAGGCGGCGGCGCCTCGTTCTCGCGATTGAGCTGGCAGGCCTGGTCTTGCTCGCAACTGCTGCCGCCGTGGCAGGCGGCTGGCTGGGAATGATCTACAAGGACTGATTTCTCGATGAGCAGGATGGGCGAGACCCGCGACTATTCGAAAGTCCTAGGATGGGTGTGTCTCGTGCTGCTGGTGTGGTCGGCCGCCGCTGCGGTGGTGCACGTCCATGCGCGTGGCGAAACTGCGGCAAAGTGCGCGATTTGCGTCATCTCGCATTCGACGCCGGCGGCCACGTGGTTCATCCTGCCCAAGCCGTTTATCCGGGTAACCGTGCTCGCGCTACGCCACCCGACACGGGGAGTGCAGTTGACGGCCGTCAGCGGCGTCAGCGTGCGCGCGCCACCCGAATTCCTTCCACAGTCGGTTCAATCGTTGTTGTCCGTTGTTTTCTGAATCGATCTTAGCTCGGAGGAATTCATGTTTGCGTTTTGCAAGAAATCATTCGGCGGGACGGCATTGCTGGTCTCGCTTCTTTTGTTCGCCTGGACTGCGATGGCGCAGTCGTCCGGAAGCTCGGCTACCGTAACCGGAACGGTAGTGGATCCATCGGGCGCGGTGGTGCCCGGTGCAACCGTCGAAATTCACAACCCGGTCAGCCAGTTCGATCGAACGAGCGTTACTGACGCGTCCGGCCGATTCACGATCCCGAACGTTCCGTTCAACAACTATCACGTCGGCGTTACCGCGCAGGGTTTCGCGCCCTACGCGGAGGACATCGATGTCCGCTCCGTCGTCCCCATCACCCTCCCAGTTCATCTCTCTGTGAGCGGCACGGCGACCAGCGTCACCGTCGAGGGCTCCAGCGAGGACTTGCTGGAAAAAACGCCGACCTTCCACACGGATGTGGATCGCGATCTGTTCAATAAAGTACCGCTGGAAAGCCAGTCTTCCTCGGTAAGTGCGCTGGTCACACAGACGACGCCCGGCATCGCCGCCGACTCCAACGGCCTGTTTCATGGAATGGGCGATCACGCCGAGAACTCGTTCTCTGTCGATGGTCAGCCGATCACCGACCAACAGAGCAAGGTTTTCTCGAACCAGATACCCATGGACAGTATCGAGTCGATGGAGGTAATCCCGGGCGCGCCGCCCGCGCAGTATGGCGATAAGACCAGCGTGGTCATTAACGTCACCACCCGCTCCGGGCAGGGGCTCACCACTCCAACCGGCAGCGTGACCGCGTCGTACGGTAGTTTCGGGACCTCGACCGCCGATTTCACATTCGGATATGGCGGAAAGAGCTGGGGGAATTTCACCGCGATAAGCGGCGTGAATAGCGGGCGTTTCCTCGATCCGCCCGAATTCAAGGCCTCCCACGACAAGGGCAACGAAGAAAACATCTTCGACCGCCTCGATTTCCAACTCACGAATGCGGATTCGATGCATTTGAACCTGGGATTCACCCGCTCCTGGTTCCAGACGCCAAACTCCTACGACATGCAGAACGCGACTGCATGGAACGGGCTGGTGGTCAGTAACGGAGGCTTGGGGCCTGATGGCACCGTGGTTCCCGCCACCGACCAGCGTTCGCAAATCAAGACGTTCAATATCGCCCCGACGTGGACACGGCTGCTGAGTAACAATGCGGTGTTCACCCTGGGTGGGTGGGCGCGTCGCGATTCCTACAACTACTATCCCAGCGGAAACCCGTTTGCAGATTTCGTTCCCGACCTGCAATCGCAAACTGTAGGTCAGGACCGGAGCCTGCTGAATGCCGGAATCCGGTCCGATATCACGTATGTCAAAGGCATTCACAACATCAAGGCGGGCTTGACCTATGAACAAACTTTCCTGAACGAGAACGACCGTCTCGGGATCGTGGATCCCACGTTCATCGGCGGACTCGTGGATGCCAACAATAATCCCTGCACTGACGTGAACGGAGTGCCGATTGCATCGCCTTGCACGGACCTCGCGCCGTACGACCTGACCACCGGGGGCACCTTGTATCCGTTCCATGGCCATGGGGACATCAAGGAAACGGCGCTCTATATCCAAGACTCGATCTCGAAAGGGAACTGGTCGATCGATCTCGGCATTCGAGGCGATTTGTATAACGGCTTCAGCTCAGACGCGATGGCGGAACCTCGCCTCGGCGTCGCGTACCACATCGTCCGCACCGGGACCATTCTGCAAGCCTCCTATGCGCGGATCATGGAAACGCCATTCAATGAAAACCTCGTGCTCGCGACCGTGGGTTGCGCCGACCCGGTGCTGAAC
>JBOGLI010000506.1:0-3699 GCA_050746165.1 Terriglobales bacterium
AGGCTGGACCGAACGCATAAAATCGGCACATGCCATGCGCACCGTTTCCGTATGCGTGCCGGCATTGAACGCAATCTCCACTTGTCCGGCGATCGCTTCGTCCACGTAAACCGTCATGCCATACAGGTTGCCGAACGGCGGCATCGCGCCCGCATCGCAATCCGGGAACTTCTCTTTGAATTCCAGTTCGCTGGCCAGCCGGACTGTTTGTGCGCTGATGCTGCTGTGCAGCGCCGTAAGATCAACCCGCCGCGGGGCCGGCACCACGGCCATCGAGAACTTGCCGTCGATGATCACCATGACCGTCTTGGCCAGGATATCCGGTGGCACATGCGACGAGGCGGCAGTCAATTGCGCCGTATAGGTAGTGGGGTGCGATATCAGTTGGTAGCGGATTTCGTTGCTGTCAAGGAACTGTTTCAGCTTCTGGCAGGGCATGGCGACCTCCTGCGAACCGATCTTCGCCTAAGGGAAGTCTGCTCCCCCGAAGTCTCCGTGACGCAGGGAATCGACAAGTAAGCGCGATTTCCGATTCCCGAAAACGGAACAGCAATGGAGTAGGTCGGGATCACACAGGCAGGAAATCGCGCTCAGAGAACCGCGCACGATCTCGGACGCTCAACTCGCAGAACACGCAGCCGCAGACCGTTTTCCGTCCCACTTCGAGTTTCCGATCCACACAGCCCATCTCAGCTCGATGGCCGCGCCCGCCTCCGACAGTTCCGGTTCACACAGGTAAAGAGCTGCGTCGAACCACTCGATCGGTCTGGCAGGCCTGATTTCATTCGGAGCCTCGCCTGCCTCAAAATATTCCACGGTGACGTCCTCGAAGGGAATATGCAAGTCCACCGAGGATGCCTCTGGCCCGTCGTCGCGGCGGATGGTCAGCAGATTGGCATCCAGCGACCACAAAACACCGCATCCAGCGTCGCTGAACTCGGGCGACCCGAACAGGCAGTTCACCCGGCGGTGACCCTGCACCCACGGTGCGAGCAGATGACGGGCTTCCGAACCACTCATGCGCATGGTCACTGCTCCGCCAACTGTTCTTGGTTGTTGGTTGTTGGTTTACCAATAACCAACAACCAACGACGATCGTACTGCCGGATTCTGTGCAGTCTCGGTCCTTAGTTGTTGGTGTTGGTTTACCAATAACCAAAAACCAATAACCAAGAACGGGTCTTAGGCCTTCCCCGGATGACTCGACAGGTCGTACCGATCGAGATTCATCACCTTTCTCCACGCCGCCACGAAATCCTTCACGAATGCCTGCTTCGCGTCCTCGCACGCATACACTTCCGCGATGGCCCGGAGCTGCGAGTTCGAACCGAACAGCAGGTCGACGCGCGTGGCCGTCCACTTCAGCTCGCCCGTCTTGCGGTCCCGCCCCTCGTACACTCCATCCGAGCCCGGTGCCGGCTGCCACTCGGTTTTCATATCCAGCAGGTTGACGAAAAAATCATTGGTCAGCGTCCCTGGCCGCTTGCTGAACACCCCATGCTTCGACTCCCCGCAATTCGCATTCAGTACACGCAGTCCGCCGAGCAGGACGGTCATCTCCGGGGCGGTGAGCGTCAATAACTGCGCCCGATCCAGCAACAGCTCCTCAGGCGTCCTCTGCTCGCCCTTCCTGCGGTAATTGCGGAATGCGTCCGCGGCCGGTTCCAGCACCGCGAACGAGTGCACGTCCGTCTGCTCCTGCGAAGCATCGGTGCGCCCCGGCGAGAAGGGAACGGTGACATCATGCCCGGCCTTCTTCGCCGCATCCTCGATGGCTGCATCGCCGCCCAGAACGATCAGGTCCGCCAACGAGACCTTCTTGCCTTTGCTCCCGTTGGTCTGCGATTTATTGAACTCCTTCTGGATTGTCTCCAGTTTTGGCAGCACCTTCGCAAGTACCGCCGGCTGGTTCACTTCCCAGTCCTTCTGCGGCGCCAGCCGGATGCGCGCCCCATTGGCTCCCCCGCGCTTATCGGATCCGCGGAAGCTCGAAGCCGCCGCCCACGCGGTTGACACCAGTTCCGAATTCGACAGCCCGGACGCGAGGATCTTCGCCTTTAGCGTAGCGGCATCCTTCTGATCGATCAGCTTGTGATCGACGGCGGGAACCGGGTCTTGCCACAATTGCGGCTCTTTCGGGACCAGCGGCCCCTGATACCGCGTGATCGGACCCATGTCGCGGTGCGTCAGCTTGAACCACGCCTTGGCAAAGGCGTCGGCGAACTCCTGCGGATTCTCGTAGAAGCGCCGCGAGATCTTTTCGTAAGCAGGGTCAAACCGCAATGAGAGGTCGGTGGTGAGCATGGCTGGCGCGTGATGCTTCGACGGATTGTGAGCGTCCGGCACCGTGCCGGCACCCGCACCGTTTTTAGGTGTCCACTGATGCGCACCGGCCGGGCTCTTGGTCAGTTCCCATTCGTATTCGAACAGGTTATGGAAGAAGTTATTGCTCCACTTCGTCGGCGTCGTGGTCCAGGTGACTTCCAGGCCGCTGCCAATCGTGTCGCCGGCCATGCCCGTCCCAAACTTGTTCTTCCATCCGAAGCCCTGTGCCTCAACGTCGCAGGCTTCCGGTTCCGGGCCGACATACTGGGCCGCCGCTGCCGCGCCATGGGTCTTGCCGAACGTGTGTCCGCCGGCAATCAGTGCCACGGTCTCTTCGTCGTTCATGGCCATGCGGGCGAAGGTCTCGCGGATGTCCCGCGCCGCCGCGTTCGGGTCAGGCTTCCCGTTCGGCCCTTCCGGATTCACGTAAATCAAGCCCATCTGGACCGCGCCAAACGGATTCGCGAGTTCGCGATCTCCGCTGTAGCGTTCGTCACCCAGCCAAGCACCCTCGGTGCCCCAGTACGTTTCATCGGGCTCCCACACATCCTCGCGTCCGCCGGCGAAGCCGAAGGTCTTGAATCCCATCGACTCGAGCGCGACATTGCCGGCGAGAATCATCAGGTCGGCCCAGGAGATTTTCTTGCCGTACTTTTGCTTGATAGGCCAGAGCAGGCGGCGCGCTTTGTCGAGGTTCACGTTGTCGGGCCAGCTATTGAGCGGCGCGAAGCGCTGGTAGCCGGAACCTGCTCCGCCTCGGCCATCGCCAATGCGGTACGTCCCGGCGCTATGCCAAGCCATGCGGATGAACAGAGGCCCATAGTGGCCGAAGTCAGCCGGCCACCACGGCTGCGAATCGGTCATCACGGCATTCAGGTCCTTGATTACCGCTTGCAGGTCGAGGCTCTTGAACTCTTTCGCATAATCGAATTGCGTGCCCATCGGATCCGACTGCGGAGAATTCTGGTGCAGGAGCCTGACGTTCAGCTGGTTCGGCCACCAGTCCGCATTCGTGCGGCCCTTCCGCGCTCCGTGGACCACCGGGCATTTGCCCTCGGTTGACTGGGCTTGCTGCTGCGTTCCGGGCGCCGCTGCTGCGCCGCTGACATTCTTCTCCATATGCTTTTACCTTCCCTCGGAATGAATTTCGATCACTGCAGGGAACGGGGTTTGCACGCGGGTCCCTGGTCTTCCCTTTAATCGTGCCGCGCGCCTGAGTCGCGCCTTCGCGCCTCACAGTGGCGCAGCAGAACAATACCACTGGAACCCACATCCGTGGCGGGGTCCCGTTCAATTTTTGATTGATGGACGTGCGTGGGAGGAATGAAATGGTGGACCTGGTCGGGATCGAACCGACGACCTCTTCCATGCCAT
>JBOGLI010000507.1:0-2304 GCA_050746165.1 Terriglobales bacterium
CGGCGAGAGCGATGCCGTGCCGTTAGAGACGGTGAACTTGATCCCCACGCCCGACAACGGCGCACCCATGTCCAGCGCCTCCACCGTGAGCGGCACGCTGAGAGTGATGCCCTGCGCCAGCGAACGAGTGGGGGCCAAGGCGGCGAGGTCGAGCGTGCTGGCAGTTCCGACGAGCGTTGCCTGCTGCGTTTGTGGAGGCTGGTAAGCAGCTGGCGCTAAGGCGGCGGTGATGGCTGCTGTGCCAATTGCAGTGGGAGTAGCCCAGGTGGAAGCTTCCCCGGCCCCGTCGGTCAAAACGGAACAGCCTGCCGCGCCGCCACACGTGGAAAGTTGAACGCCATTAGTCGCAGCCCACGCAACGGTGGCGCCGTTGACCGGCGTGATGCCGTCCGACGCAACCGCGCGCATGCGGATCGGGCTGGGCGCTTGCGCTCCGACCGGCGAGGTCTGGCTGCCGCCCAGCAAAAGTCTCAGCAGATCGCTGGCTGCCGCGCCATAAGTAAGCGCGCCCACCATTTGCGAGTATGATCCGGTCGCGGGATCGGTGACCTCAACCGTTGCGGCTCCATCAACCACAGCCGAGGGCAGAGAAATCTGCAACTGCGTGGCCGACTGACTAAGAACCAAGCCACTGCTCACGCCGTTATCGACCTGCAATCCCGGCCTGAAGCCGATGCCCGTGAGCGTGGTGACTCCACCACCCAGGCTCAGGCGCGCGGGCATGATGCTATCCGAATAGAGCACGCTGCCCTGGTAGGCATAGTCGGGCCGGCCGTCACCGCGGTAATCGGCGACGCCGACTTTATACGCCTCCGCCACCGTGAACTCGGCATCGAGGCGGCTCATGGCAAGATGCGAAGTGTTGAATGCCGCGGGAGTTGAAGCAGGCGCGGGATTCCCGCTTTCATCGCCAAGTTCCCAGATGCCGATGATTGGAAGCAGTTTCGATTCACTCGGCGCGCCTCTTTCGTCGAGTGCCGTGACAGCTATCGAAGCTGTGCGATTGGCCTGCACGTTGAACGAAAAGAAATCGGACGAGCCATATCCGGAAATCCACGACGCCCAGCCTCCGCCTTGTGGCAGCAGAGCGGGATTGGTGTAGCTGGAGCCGCTGCCCGGGTGCGTCTCGGCAACCTCGCTGCCCAGCATCAGGATGTCATCCTCGACATTCGAGCCGTTCTGAATCGTCACGACCATCGGCGCGAACGATCCCGAAGGCGCAACCTGCGTCGGCCCATAAGGTTCCACTCCCCAGGACCAGTTCGGGTCGATCGGCTCGACGCTCAACTGATACTGCGCAATCGTCTGACCTGTAGGAATCGTGAGTTGTCCAAGGTCGTAGAAGCCCTCGACCGCCGTATCGCCCGAGCCAAAGCGATTGAACGGCAATCCGCTCGGATCGTCATACCCAGTAATGATGTTGCCGGCATTGCCGACGAACTCGAACCCCGACACGGAAGTGACAACATATTGGCGGGATGGCGCGCCGCCTACCATCAGGCGCGCGACCACGTTCACACCTTGCATCTGCTGCGCCGCTCTTCCCGAGGAATCGGTGAAATAGACGTTTCCCCAGATTCGGCCGGTAGCTTGAGAATTGCCGCCAGCCGCGGAGTACAGTCGGGCGAGCGCGGTAACGTCGTCCATGGCGGGACTTGTCTTGTAATTCCCGAGCGCACCTTCGAAGACGCCTCCATAGCAGATGCTGATCGGGATGCAGTTCACTGGATCCATGAAATGCATCACCGGGAATCCGGCGTAGTCCGCGGATGTGGGATACGGATTGTGCGTGAGCACGTTGTCGTTGGCCTGCGACCACGCCAGTCCGAAAATATGGCCGAGCACCCGCAGCAGCCGATATTGCACGTCCGGCAGTTGGGAACTGGTCGCAGCGCAGACTCCATTGATAATGGCGACCGCGTGAAGAATATTTCCGCTCGCCGAAAAATTGTCAGGCCCGCCATAGACCGCGTTGTAGAAACATTCGGCAAGGCTTCCTGCGCCCACGCCCAACAGCGCGTCGGTGACCGTGCCATCGTAATCGTAGACGATGCCGAGCGGTGTGCCGGTCGCCGACGGCGTGATATCCGCTGGCCCGGTGATGACGCCAAACTCGCCTTGAATGTTGCCGCCGTTGACATCTTCCGCGAGGTGCCCAGCCTGCGAGACCGTGAGGCCGACTCCGGCCGCCATCGTCCAGGGAGTAATGGCCGCAGCAACGAAGGCGTCCGCCTGTGTGTTGTTCAGAATCGGGCTGAGCGCCCCCTGGTCGGTGAAGTAGGAGACGGTGGCGTTGCTCCACAC
>JBOGLI010000508.1:0-2689 GCA_050746165.1 Terriglobales bacterium
CGAGGCAGCATGTGCCCGCGCGCGCTCATCTTAATTCTTGCGCCCTTCGTGAATTTAGGGCTCGCCGGCCACCAAATGTGTTGCAAAAGGTGACGCCCGCGGGTAAGAATCACGCACAAAGAATGCAGCTACAAAGAAACAAGGTTACCCCACCGCGTGTTGCGCGTCCGTCGCGCCGACCGCGCGCAAACGATAACGTCGGCAAAAGTAATCATGGACGTCATCCCAGCGCCCACGGTCCAAAGTTTCGCCCCGGCGACCCTGTCCGCGAGTCCGGCATCTACGAAGTCATTCACGGCCGCGATCACCGCCAGGCCCATGAAGTGGTCATGCTCAAGGGCACCGCTTTTCCGCTCTGCGACTCGTGCGACGAAGAAGTCCGCTTCCGCCTGATCCGCACCGCACCCTACATTTTCCAGGACGGCGATTTCGAAGAGCAGATCTGAACTGAGGCACAAGGCACAAGGCGTGAGGCTTGACGCCTCGACCCTCGTCCCTTGCCCCCTGCCCCTTACCCCTTGTCCCTTGTCCCTTGTGCCTTGTGCCTTGTTTATAATGTTCTGTTTGCGGGTGGGGTGCCCGCCTCACCTGCTGTTCCGACGCACAGCCAAAGAATTGTCATTCCGAGGCGAAGCCGGGGAACCTGCTTTCATTCGTTTTTGAAAGGAATCTCATGCCGACCGATGTCGTGATGCCGCAGATGGGCGAGTCGATTATCGAGGGGACAATCACCAAGTGGTTGAAGAAGCCCGGCGAGCAGGTGAAGCGCGACGAGCCGCTCTTCGAAATCTCCACCGACAAAGTGGACGCCGAAATCCCCGCGCCCGAGAGCGGCGTGCTGAAAGAGATTCGGCACAAGGAAGGCGAGACCGTGAAGGTCAATACCGTCGTCGCCGTTCTAGAAGCCGATGGCGCAGGAGCCGCATCGTCAGCTCCGCCGGCGGTCGAGAAGCCCGTCGAGAAGAACGCCGCCGAAGTGAAGAGCGCCGTTTCGACGGGCGCTCCGTCGAAAGCGCCTGCCGCTCCCGCGCAGCCCAGCGCGCCCGCCGCACAAGCGCAGTCGCCTGCGCCCGCAGCCCAGCAAGATGGTGGCGCGGGGACGGAAGTCGTCATGCCGCAGATGGGCGAATCGATCTTCGAAGGAACCATCACCAAGTGGCTGAAGCAGCCCGGCGATCAGGTCCGTCGCGACGAGCCGCTCTTTGAAATTTCCACCGACAAAGTGGACGCCGAGATTCCTTCGCCTGAGGCCGGAATTTTGCGCGAGATCCGTGCCCAGGCCGGCGAAACCGTGAAGGTGAACAGCGTCGTCGCCGTGATCGGCGGAGCCGGTGCAGGCGCGGCCGCTCCGGCGAAACCTGCGGCAGCCCCGCAACAGCCCGCGGCACAACCATCGGCCACGGCTCCGGCGCAGCCACAGCAGCCCGCGGCGCAACCGCACGAAGTCATCCCATTCCCGCACGGCGAAGAAGAAGGCGAGCGCGTGCGCTCCTCGCCGTTGGTTCGCAAGATCGCCAAGGATAACGGCGTCAATGTCGCCCAAGTGCGCGGCACCGGCATGGGCGGCCGCGTCACCAAGGACGATATCCTGCAATTCATCGCCGCGCGCGGCACTCCGCAGCAGCGTCCGGCAGCCGCCGCCAGCGCGCAGCAACCGCAGCAGGCGCAGCCCACGCCTGCTTACCAGAAAGGTGCTGCCGTCCCGGCGCAGCCCGTGCAGGCGCCCGCCATCCAGCGCGGCCCGATGGAAGTTCCCGGCGACTTGGTGCCGATGTCGGCGATGCGCAAGAAGATCGCCGAGCGCATGGTCGAGTCGAAGCGCACCTCGGCGCACGTTCACTCCGTGTTCAAGGTGGACATGTCGCGCGTGATCGCCACTCGTCAGAAGGCTAAGAATGATTTCGAGCGCCGCACCGGCACGCGCCTGACCATGATGCCGTTCTTCTGCCGCGCTGCCGTCGAAGCGATGCGCCCGTATCCGATCGTCAACGCTTCAGTCGAGGGCGACAACATCCACTATCACCGCAACGTGAACCTCGGCATTGCCGTGGCGCTCGATTGGGGCCTGATCGTTCCGGTCATCAAGAACTGCGAGGAACTGAACTTCCTCGGTATTCAGCGCGCTGTGCTCGATCTCGCCGAGCGTGCCCGCTCCAAGAAGCTCAAGCCCGACGAGGTTGCCGGCGGCACCTTTACCATCACCAACCCCGGCCAATTCGGACATGAGATTGGACTGCCCCTCATCATGCAGCCGCAGGTCGCCATCCTCGGCGTGGGCTCGGTGTAGAAGGAGCCGGTGGTCATCACCGACGAGAACGGCCAGGATTCTATCGCCATACGATCCATCGGCCACATCTCGCTCGGCTACGACCATCGCATCATCGACGGCGCCGTGGCCGACCAGTTTTTACGCGACGTCGCCAAGTACCTGGAGAACTGGAACGAGCCGCTGGGGTAGCAGTTGCTGGTTGTCAGTTGCTATTTGTCAGTTAAGGCCGACTTAAGTTCGGACGGACTTTAACCGGCAACTAACAACCAGCAACTGGCAACTACTTCGCCCACGCGCTCGCGTTCAGGCACTGCACCGTCCCGTCGATGATCTTGCCCAGGCCGTCCTTGAACTTCGCGGAATCGACCACCTGCTTGTTAGCGACCGCGTCCGTCAGCGACAGCGCCGCCGAGACAAAGC
>JBOGLI010000509.1:0-3996 GCA_050746165.1 Terriglobales bacterium
GTGGCGGCGACGGCGGCGATGCTTCGCAACATGAGCGGCGACCGCGCCGACCTGCAGCAGCAGGCGCTGGTCGTCAGCCTGGGAGCGTACTGGGACACGCTGGGCTGGGTTTATTTCCAGCGTGGCGATCTCGACAGGGCCGAGAAGTACATCAATGCCGCGTGGATGCTCGGCCAGCACGGCGAAGTCGGCGACCACCTGGCGCAGATCTACGAGAAGCGCGGAGAGACGCAGAAGGCGCTGCATCAGTACGCGCTGGCGGAGGTCGGATACAAGCCCGATCCGGAGACGCGGCAACGGTTGGTGAAGCTGGCGGGCAGCGACAAGGCCGCGGATGCGCTGTTGGACGGAGCGCGGAAGGAATTGACGGAGATGTCGTCGATCTCGCTCGGGCCGATGAAAGATGCGCGCGAACCGCTGACGGCCGACTTCTACGTGGTGATCTCGCCGGGGCCGAAGGTGGATGACGTGCGCTTCATCAGCGGCAGCGACCGGCTGAAGGATTTCACCGAGGCATTGCGCGGCGCGAGCTTCACGCTGCCGTTCCCCGATAGCACGCCGACGCGACTGCTGCGGAAGGGGACACTGTCGTGCGACAAGCAGTGCGTGTTCAAGCTGGCGCCGGCGGACGAGGTAAGCGGGCAGTAAATCAGAAAATCATTTTTGATTTTCGATTTTCGATTTTTGATTTGCAAGGCTCGCCAGGAGCGCCTGCTCTCGCGCGCGCAGGGCTGGGTTGTTCGGCGTGTACTGCAATTCCTCCCGCATTTCGGCGAGCGCGCCTGCGATGTCGCCCTTCGCTTCCAGCACGAATGACAGCGCGGCGTGGAATCCGGGCCGCGCGGGATCGATCTGGATGGCGCGGCGGATTTCCGTTTCCGCCGTTGCAACGTCGTGCTCGCGCAACGAGATCAGCCCCAAGTGAATATAGGCGAATGAATCGAGCGGATTGAGCGCGACCGCGCGCTGCAGTTCCCGCCGCGCCTGCGCCAGGTCTCCAAAACGGTAGTAGGTGTAGCCGAGGTTGTAGTGCGCCTGCTCGAAGTTCGGGTCGCGGCGCAGGACCTGTTCGTACAGCGGGATTGCCTCGCGGAACTGTCCGCGGTCGGTGAGCAGGCGCGCAAAATTGTTCTCGACAAAATTGTTGTTGGGCGCGGCGACGAAACCGTGGGAGTAGAGGGCGACGTCGGAGGCCCAGGGACCCTGCTGCACGAGATTCAGTCCGGCAAAACACACACACACGGCAACGGCGATGGCGGCGGGAATGCGCGCATACCGCGGTTCCATCGACAGCCGCTTCGACCAACCCTCCAAGGCAATCCCCACCAGCAGGCAAAACGCGAATGAGGGCAGGTAGAGGTAACGGTCGTGCAGGAACTCGCCGGGAACCAACAGGCGGAAATTCAGCGCCGGCGCGAGCGTCAACAGAAACCACGCGACGGAGAAGGCGATCAGGTTCTCGTGTTCGGAACGACGCGCCCATACGACCAGCGCGATCGCGATGAGCAGCAGCGCAACCAGGGGCAGGACGAAATGCGCGAGGGAGAACGTCGAAACGTACGGCTTGTCGTAAAAACCGCTAAGGCCAACAGGCCAGAACAGCTTGGAGACGTAGAGCAGGAGTATCGAGGGCTCTGTGAGAAGGGTGGTGCGAATCGAAATCGCCGAGCCAGGATTGAGGTAAGGCGGAACGACGGCGAGTCGCACCACGATATAAACAGCGGTGACGATCACGGACGGAAGCACAGCGCGAATCGCTTGGCGTAACCGATCCTTATCCGCGAATAGCAGCGCATGCGCCGCCACTACGGCGGGGAAAACGATGGCGGGTTCCTTGGAGAGCAGCGCGGCGGCGTAAAGCGCGCAGGAGACAAGGGTCCACTGCAATCGCCTGGACTCGGTTGACTTCAAGTACGCGAGAAACGCGGCGAGAAAGAAGCCGGCGTAAAGCGGATCGACGACGGCGGAGATCCAGGCGACGCTCTCGATGTGTACAGGATGCAGCCCGAATAGCGCGGCGGCGATCAGTGCGGGCCATGCTCCCGCGAGCTTGCGCGCGACGAGGTAAACGAGAGCGGTGACGGCCACGTTCGCCAGCACGCTCATCATGTGCCATCCAGCGGGGTGGGTGCCGAAGAGTGCGTCACAGCAGCGCAACCAGATCAAAACCAGCGGGCGGTAGTAGGGCGTCCGCAGGAACGGCGTGGTGAAAACGTGCGCGAGATTCGACCAGGAGTGGATGCCCGGGTTGTTCACGATCTCGGTGGCATCGTCGTAAACGAAGGCGAACGCGCCGGTGCGCAGGAAGACCAGGAACGTCGCCGTTAAGGTTGCGGCGAGGAGAGCAAGTTGCGTACGGGCGCGGACGGATTGTTCGCGTATGTCCAAGAGTTCGTCGTGGTAGATATGCGTCATTCTAGCGGAAAGTGGTCTGGAGTTCCGCCGCAGGAATACCATTAGGCATGGCGACGACATCGGTTCCGGTGAAGAATTATCCCTACCTGTTGAACGGCAGGTTCGCGTCGGAAGGGGAGGCGGTCGAAGTGCGGGCGCCGTTCGATGGCGAGGTGGTGGGCACCGTCTCCTACGGCACGCGCGAGCAGGCGGAGGAGGCAATCGCGGCGGCGGAACGGGCGTTCGCCACGACGAAACGCTTGCCCGCCTATGAACGGCAGCGGATCCTGCGGGCGATCGCGGAAGGTTTGAGCAAGCGCAAGGAAGAATTCGCGCGACTGCTCGCCGTGGAAGCTGGCAAACCGCTGAAGGCTGCACGGGTCGAGTTGGAACGGGCAATCTTCACCTTCCAGGTGGGCGCGGAAGAGGCGACGCGGATCGGAGGCGAGACCCTCCCGCTCGATCTTCAACCGGGGGTACGCGGACGTTGGGCGATTTTGCGGCGCTTTCCGCTGGGAGTGGTCGCGGCGATCACGCCATTTAATTTTCCGCTGAACCTCGCGGCGCATAAGCTGGCGCCGGCGATCGCGTGCGGATGTTCGGTGATCCTGAAGCCGCCGCCTCAGGACCCGCTCACGACGATGCTGCTGGCGGAAATCGTGCAGGCGTCGGGAGTGCCGGACGGCGCGGTGAACATCCTCCCGCTGGAAAATGAAGACGCATCGCTGCTGGTGACGGATGCGCGGGTGAAGCTGCTGACGTTTACCGGATCGGCGCGAGCGGGATGGGAATTGCGTCAGCGTGCCGGGCACAAGCGCGTGGTCCTGGAGTTGGGTGGCAACGCCGGATGCATCGTGCATGGCGACACCGACTTGGCGTTTGCCGCCGAGCGCTGCGCCGCCGGCGGATTCGCCTACGCGGGGCAGAGCTGCATTTCGGTGCAGAGAATCTATGTAGAGCGGCCGGCGCTGGACAAGTTCACGGCGCATCTGGTGGAGCATGCGCGGAATCTCAAGACCGGCGATCCCCTCGACGAAGCTACCGACGTCGGGCCGATGATCAGCGAACGAGACGCAGCGCGCGCCGAGGAGTGGGTGAACGAGGCAGTCAAGGGTGGCGCGGAGCTGATGTGCGGTGGACATCGCAAGGGCAGCCTTTTCGAGCCGACGGTGCTTGCGCATACTCAGGCGGCGATGCGCGTCAATTGCGAAGAAATCTTCGCGCCTGTGGTGACCGTAGAGCCCTACGACACGTTCGAAGAGGCGCTGCGCCGGGTCAACGACACTTCCTATGGATTGCAGGCGGGACTTTTCACAAGGGACGCGCAGCGGATTTTCCAGGCGTACGAGGAATTGGAGGTTGGCGGCGTGATCGCCGGCGATATCCCCAGCTTTCGCATGGACCACATGCCATACGGCGGGGTCAAAGAATCCGGCTCGGGCCGGGAAGGGTTGAAGTACGCGATCGAAGACATGACGGAACGCAAGCTGCTGGTGTTGAACGTCGGGTGAGCGCCAGGTAAGTAGAACACATCGTCCTACGATATTCTGAGCAGCGCCGGAACGTGCGCCTGCATCCAATTCAGCAGGGATCCCTCTCCAC
>JBOGLI010000510.1:0-6250 GCA_050746165.1 Terriglobales bacterium
TCTCTCGCCTCAGGAACTCGACCAGCGGCATGCCGGACGCCTTCTCGATGATCAGCCCAGCGATGACATAGTTGGTGTTGCTGTATTGCCACTGGGTGCCGGGCTCGAAGTCGAGCGGTTTCTTCGCCCATTCGTCGACAATCTGCCTCGCAGTGGTGGGCGTGAGCATCGTCGGCATGACGTAGTCCTGCGGCCAGTAATCCTGGTAGCCGGACGTATGTGAGAGCAGCTCGCGGATGGTTACCTCGTTGGCGCGGGTGAGGTCGGGCAGGAACTTCGCGACCTTGTCGTTGATCGACAGCTTGCCCTGCTGTTCGAGCAGCAGGATGGCGCTGGAGGTGAACTGTTTGCTGATCGAGCCAATGCTGTAGCGCATCGACGGCGTGGCCGCCTCGTTCTTGGCGAAGTCGGCCTTTCCGTAGGCATTCACGTAAAACAGCTTGCCGTCTTTGACCACGGCAATCGAGGCGCTGGGCACGCCGGTGGTTTGAAGGACCTGGTCGGCGATCTGATCGATTTCGGGATTGGCCGGCCGGGTGGCGGTCTGCGCCGCCGCGCCGATTGCCAGCGCGAACACACTGAGCAGCGCGCAAATTCTTGGGAGTCTGTGAATCATGATTGCGAACCTCCAAGCGAACGCGAAAGTGTATCAGGCGGGGAGCTAGTAATAAGTAACAAGTATTAAGTATTAAGTATTAAGCTGCGGACGCCGCGTCCATTACTTGTTACTTATGACTTATTACTCGCGACGCGCAACCTGACGCTTGAGCAGGCAGATCGCTACTCGTTCAGCGCTCGGTGCACGAAGGAAATCGCGATCGAGCCTTCGCCCACGGCCGAGGCGACGCGCTTGACGTTGCCGCCGCGCACGTCGCAGACAGCGAATATGCCCGGCAGGCTGGTCTCCAGCAAAGAAGGCGTCCGGGTGAGCGGCCATCGCGAGGCGGCCAGGTCCTCGGGCAAAAGGTCCGGGCCCGTCTTGATGAACCCCTTGCCGTCCAGTGCGACGCAGCCGTCCAGCCAGGCGGTGTTCGGCATGGCGCCGGTCATGAGGAAGATATGGCGGATGTCGCGCGTTTCTTCCTGGCCGGTCTCGCTATTGCGCCAGCGCACGCCTTCCAGGTGGCCGTTGCCGTCGAGGGCGGTGATCTCGGTACGGGCGTGAAGAACGATGTTGGGAGTTTCTTCGATTCGGCGAATCAGGTACCGCGACATGGTATCCGCGAGGCCGCCGGAGCGCACCAGGATATGCACCCGCTTCGCGATCTGAGAAAGAAAAACCGCCGCTTGTCCGGCGGAGTTGCCGCAGAGTTGCGCTTCCATAAAGGTCGCGGCGTAATAAACGCCGGCGCCTTCAAAACGTGACAATCCCTCGAGCGGGAGTTTTCGATATTGGGCGCCGGTGGCGATGACGACGGAGCGCGCCGGGACGCGCTGGCCTCCCTCGACCTCGATCACGTACGGCTTGCGCTCGCAGGCCAGCCGCGTGGCACCCTTGGTGATGAGCACTTGTGCGCCGAACTTCTGCGCCTGGTGGTAAGCGCGCGCCGCCAGTTCCTGTCCCGCGATGCCGATGGGAAATCCAAGGTAATTCTCGATCTTCGAGCTGGACCCCGCCTGACCGCCGGGGGAGTTCGTCTCCAGCACCAGCACGTCCAATCCTTCGGAAGCGCCGTACACCGCCGCCGCGAGTCCAGCAGGACCAGCGCCGATGACCAACAGATCGCGCACGTGCGTTTCGTCGATGGCCTCGTTGAATCCGAGGCAATCGGCAATCTGCTGATTGGTGGGATTGCGGAGCACGGTCTGCCCACGGCAGATCACCACCGGGATATCTGCCGGTTGGACATGGAAGCGCTCGAGCAGTTCCTCGACGGCCGAGTCGGTTTCGAGGTCGATATAGGAGTAGGGCTGGCTGTTACGCATCAGGAATTCCTTGATGCGAAGCGTGCCCGCCGAATGCTGCGAGCCGACCAGCACCGTGTCGCCGAGTCCGCGGGCGATCAACTGCACGCGCCGCAGGATGAAGGCGCGCATCAGGATTTCGCTGAGCTCGGCGTCGGTTTGGATCAACGCCAGAAGACGGTCACGGTCTAGTTCAATGACTTCGCCGTCGCGCGTTACGCGCATCCGCACCAGCGTCCGGCGTCCGGAGATCATGTTGACCTCGCCGGTAAAATGGCCCGGCCCGTGCGAGGTTACGTGGGTCTCGGTAGAGCCCGAGGGGCGAACGATTTCGATTTCGCCTGAGGTGACAACGAAGAACGGAACAACCTTGTCTCCTTGCTCGACCAGCACTTCACCGGCGTGAATGGGGCGCACGCGGCCATGCGCGGCAACACGCGCGATTTGCGCTGGCGTCAGGACAGGAAAAGTTTGCGTTGCCGCATCCAGCGCACTTGGAACGGGCCAGGACCCCACAGCTACCTCCGGGAACGAAACGGATTGCGGAATTGCGGAATCGGGGAATTGCGGAATTGAACAAACACTCGACGCATTTCGCAATTCCGCAATTTGAAATTCTGCAATTCCGCAATTAAAAGAGGATTCCGACAACAGGGGAACGATTCAGAAGGTTTGAGGGAGGGTGCAATGTTCAAAACCGCCAGAACGAATCCCACAAACGGACACTGCGCAGAAGTTCTCATGCGAGCGGCTGCGCAAAAGCTTCATGCGCAAGATGTTGTCCCGCTCGCAAGCGGCAAACGACGTGCTGGGTAGAATCGAAGTGTGTGCCGGGTGACTCGATGGACACAATCTTCAAAGACCTGAAATACGCGCTCCGCCTTTTGCTGAAATCCCCGGGATTCACCGTCGTGGCGGTGTTGACGTTGGCGCTGGGCATCGGCGCCGTGACAGCCATGTTCAGCGTGGTGACGGCGGTCCTGCTGCGGCCGTTGCCGTTTCCGGAGCCGAACAGGATTGTCGCCGCCGGACCGCGAGCGAAACTGTCCGGGCAGGTCAACTCATCGTCTTATCCGGATTTCTTCGACTATCGCAGCCGCTCGCATTCCTTCGAGTCCCTGGCCGCCTACCATGACGTCGACCAGACACTAACGGGTGTCGGTGATCCGTTGCATGTGCGCGCTGTCATGGCGTCGTCGGGGTTCTTCCAAGCCGTCGGCGTGCAGCCCATGCTTGGCCGCTCATTTCGACCGGAAGAGGAGCAGCCGGGACAGCACGTGGCCATCTTGAGCAACCGCCTCTGGCGCGAACGCTTCGGCGCCGATCCGAACGTCATCGGCCGCGGTATCACCGTCAGAGATCGTCCCTTCACGGTAATCGGCGTCATGCCTGAGGGCTTTCAGTTCCCGATCGCTGCCGAGGCCACGGACCTTTGGATGAGCATCAGTCGCGATGCCGAAGGTGATCTTCCCGGAGACACGCCTGTGACGCAGGAACGGGGCGCGCACTTCCTATCCATCGTGGGCCGCCTCAAGCCCGGAGTGACGCCCGAACAGGCGCAGACCGAATTGGAGGGGATCACGCAGTCACTGGCCCGCGAGTATCCGGACACGGACACGAACTTCTCGCTGGCCTACGTCCGGCCCGAGCTGGAAACACTGGTCGGCGACACGCGCACACCACTGATGATCCTGCTGGCCGCGGTCGGCTTTGTGCTGCTGATTGCCTGCGCCAACATCGCGAACCTGTTGTTGGCGCGAAGCACCGGGCGTACACGTGAGATCGCGCTGCGCGCCGCGCTGGGAGCGACGCGCACCCGAATTGTGCGCCAGCTCGTGACCGAAGCGGTCCTGCTCGCCGGCGGCGGGGCGGCGTTCGGTTTGCTGATCTCGGCGTTCAGTACCAATGCCCTTGCCCGGCTCTACCCGCAGAACCTGCCGCGCTTGCAACAAGTGACCATCGACTACCCGATAACGCTGTTTACGGTTGCTCTGGCACTGCTAAGCGCCGTTCTGTTCGGGCTGGCTCCGGCATTGCAAATGGCGCGCCCGCGCCTGGAATCGGCCCTGAAGGAAGGCGGCCGCAACGGGACGAGCAGCATACAGCACACGCGGCTGCGATCGTTGCTGGTGATCAGCGAAACCGCGCTCGGCGTAGTGCTGCTGGTAGGCGCCGGTTTGCTGATACGTAGCTTCCGGCAGTTGCAGCGGGTCGATCCCGGCTTCAACCCCCACGGCATTCTGACGCTGAATTTCGATCTTCCTTCGGGCCGCTACACGAACGCGGTATCGGACGTTTCAACCGCGCTTTCTTCGAGCGGGTGCGCAGCCTGCCGGGAGTGAAGGATGCCGGAGGCGTGATGTCACTGCCGGTGAGCGGGCGCGGCATGACCATCAGTTTCGATATCGAGGGGCGAAACATCCCGCAGCGCTCGCAACCCTCGGCGGATTTCTACATAGCGACTCCCCACTATTTCGAGACGGTGGAGATGCCGCTGCTGCGTGGCCGCACCTTCAACGAACAAGACCAGCGGAGCTCGACCAAGGTCGTCATCATTAACCAATCATTCGCGAACAAGTACTTTCCGAACGAAGATCCGGTCGGCAAGCACATTAAGCCCGGTGCCAACGACGAACCCGGCGAGACGCCATGGCGCGAGATCGTTGGCATCGTCGGCGATATCCGTTCGCGCTCTTTAGGTACTCCCGCGAGCGCCGCTTACTACGTGCCGCTGTCTCAGATGGTTTTCGGGGAACCCACGGTGCTGGTGCGCACAATCGGAAATCCGTCCACCGCGCTGAATGGCGTTCGCGACGTACTGCGCCAGATGGATCCCGAGGTCCCGCTGTACGATGTCCGCACCTACGACGATTACATCGCTCTCTCGGTCGGGCGCGAGAAGTTCCAGACGATCCTGCTCGGCATCTTCGCCGGGCTGGCGCTGCTGCTGACCGCCGTGGGCCTCTACGGCGTCATCGCGTACTCGGTGGTACAGCGCACCCAGGAGATCGGCATTCGCATGGCCTTGGGCGCGTCCGCGCATAGTGTGCTCGTCATGGTGCTGAAGTACGCCGCGTTTCTTGCCGGAACCGGCATTGCCGCGGGCCTGGTCGGGTCGATTGTGCTGACGCGCTTCATGTCGTCGATGCTCTTCGGCATCGCCGCGCATGACCCGCTCACCATCGCCGCGGTGTGCGTGGTACTGGCGGCAGTGGCATTGCTGGCCAGCTATATTCCGGCGAGACGGGCGACCAAGGTCGATCCCATGGTCGCGCTGCGCTACGAGTAAGTAATTGCGGAATTGCCGAATCGGGGAATTGCGGAATTGAATAAACACTCGACGCATTTCGCAATTCCGCAATCTGAAATTCTGCAATTATTTCATGTCCGCAATTCCGCAATCATTACTCCGGGACGTCCTGCCAATACTGGCCACAGGCATTGCACTTCCAGCGGTCGGCGGGAATCGGAATCGGCAGGTTGATGAACATCGCGGCCACCGACGTCGGTTTATCGATCGCCTGGTACGCAACGTCGAGCGAGTTGCACTTGGGGCAGCGCGGTTGTTCCACCTCGCCCACCCCTTCCACGTCGAGCGAATCCGGGATAGGTTCACCTAGCACGGACGCCGCTCGTGCGAAGTCTTCCGCCGCCACCTGCAGGCGAACGCCGCCGAGCATGTTCGACCAGAACCAGTTCATGCGCGCCATGTTGACGTCCGGCAACTCGCAGCGAATTCCGGCAGCTTCCAGCTTGCCCTTCGCAAGCAGCGCCTCGGAGAGATCAAGAAAAGCGCGCAGCGTTACCCGGCGTGAATACTCCGGCAGTTCGTCAGTATTGACTTCTAATTCCGGGATTTCGATGTGCCTGCGCGAAAGTTCTTCGATCAGCGCCGTCTCTGCGTCCTCGGTAAGTTCGGCGCTGGCGTCCGCGAGCTGTTGCAGTTCAGCGTCGCTCATCGCGGCATAGCGTTCGCGCAGCCGCTCCAGGTCCCGGGGGGAATTCATCGATCGATCTTACTTCACCAGACAGGGCTCAGGGCGTAGGGCTCAGGGCATAGGGCGCAGGGCTCAGGGCGCGGGGTCAGGCCTGATTAGCGTTGGCACACAATACCAGTGAGCCACATCACTGCCGTTGATTCGGGCTATCCGTACGATTTGCCGACGAGGAGGATCGTATGCCAGGAACTTTCGAAGACCTGGAGGTGTGGCAATTCGGGATGGCAGTGGTTTACGACGTGTATGAACTGACCAGGCGTTTTCCTGCTGATGAGCGGTTCGGTCTGGTCAGCCAAATGCGCAGGGCGGCGGTTTCAATTCCGAGTAACATCGCCGAAGGCAAAGGG
>JBOGLI010000511.1:0-1903 GCA_050746165.1 Terriglobales bacterium
AGTGCATGGGGTCACCAGGGCTCGAGTTGGAGGCCGTCGCCGAGTCCTTCAAAGCCGGAACAGACCTCATCTGCGGCGTTCCCCCACAGGATCGGCAGAAACTTGAGAAAGGCGCGATGCTCGAAGCGGTCCATCAGGGCCTCTTGCCGGAATCTGCTCTCGACCATTCGTTGCAACGCCTGTTTGCCGCCCGTTTTCGCCTCGGGATGTTCGATCCTCCCGCGATAGTCCCCTGGTCGAAAATCATGCCTTCGGAGAACGACACCGATCAGCATCGCCAACTCGCGCTGAAAGCCGCCCGTGAATCAATCGTATTGTTGAAGAATACCGGCCGCTTTCTTCCGCTAAAGAAGAAGTACGACACCATCGCCGTCATCGGTCCCAACGCCGATAACCTCGACGCGCTCGAAGGCAACTACAACGGCACACCCTCCCACCCGTTGACGCTCCTTGATAGCATCAAGCAGAAGTTCCCCGAGTCGCATGTTGTGTACGCCGAAGGGACCGGCTTAATTGGACCGGCGACGAAGCCTGTGCCGGCGGAATACATGTTTACCGGGGAAGAACGCAACGAGCACGGTCTCCGGGCGGAGTACTTCTCGAACACGACACTCGAAGGTGCAGCCGCGATTTCTCGCGTCGACGCGAGCGTGAATTTCGATTGGGGATACTTCGGCGTTACCCCGCAGATGGTCCGGAACTATTCGGTCCGCTGGCAGGGTGTAATCGTTCCTCCGGTGACCGGCGACTACCTCATCGGATTCACCGGCGAGGACGGGTACCGCGTCTGGCTCGACGACCAGCTGGTTGTCGAGGACTGGACCCCGCACCGACCCGCGACCACGGTCACGAAGCAAGTGCACCTCGAGGAGGGACATCCCTATCAAGTGAAAATCGAGTATTTCCAGCTCATTCGTGGCGCCGAGGCGCGGCTGATCTGGAGCATTCTCGGCAGTGCGGAACGCGAAGCGCTCGACGCGGCGCGCCATGCCGACCTCGTGGTTATGGCTGTCGGATTGTCGCCGCGCATTGAAGGCGAGGAGATGAAAGTCAGCGCCGACGGGTTCTCTGGTGGCGATCGCACCAAGATCGACTTGCCGGCGCCGCAACAGAAGCTGCTGCAACAGATTTACGCCGAAAACAAGAATCTCGTCCTCGTGCTGATGAACGGTAGCGCCATCGCCGCGAACTGGGCCGACGCGAATGTGCCCGCCATCCTTGAGGCCTGGTATCCCGGCGGTCAGGGAGGGGAAGCAATCGCCGATATTCTCGCCGGGGACTACAATCCTGCCGGACGCCTGCCGGTCACCTTCTACAAATCGCTAGACCAGGTCCCCGCCTTCGACGACTACTCCATGTCGAACCGGACGTATCGCTATTTTGGCGGCGAACCGCTCTACCCGTTCGGCTATGGCTTGAGCTACACCACGTTCGCGTACAAGAATGCGCGCGTTGATCCCACGGCGATCTCCGCGCAAGGCACGGTGACTATCTCCGTCGATGTTTCCAATCACGGGAGTCTAGCCGGCGACGAAGTCGTGCAGCTCTATCTCACGCATTCGGGTATGGCGGGCGCTCCGCTGCGCGCGCTTGCAGGGTTCAAGCGCGTCCATCTCGCTCCGGGTCAGCAAACCACCGTTGAATTCGCCCTGCAGAACCGGCAATTGGGAATCGTCGATAACGCGGGAAACCATCGCGTCGTGGCCGGCCGCGTGCAGGTCTGGATAGGTGGCGGACAACCGTCATCGGCGCGGAAGCAGGCCGGTGCAGCGACCGAGTTCACCATCACCGGCGCCGCATCCCTGCCCGAGTGACGGTTTTCGCTAGCCGATGACGATCTTTTGCTCCCAAGGGTCACCCGAGGCGGCCTCGCTTTGCCGCTCGGCGCTGGATTCCTCCTGCG
>JBOGLI010000512.1:0-2918 GCA_050746165.1 Terriglobales bacterium
GACCCGGAGGCCATCAAGGCCGAAGAAAGGGAGTGCCGCCACCCGAAACAGGTCCTCCGAATTCGACAGCGACGCGACGGCCGCCAGCGCCGAAACCAGGTTGCGCCCGTCGCCGGTGTCAAGCGCGTTGATCCCCTTCACCACGGCGGGAATTTCGCGCGCCGCGAGTTCGTACATCAGTTCGCGCGCGTGCGCGTGCATCCGGTAGATGACCGCAATCGGCGGCGGCTCACCGGGCCCAGGCGCGACCACCTTTCCGTCCGATAGCAGCGCCTCGATCTCCGTAGCAATGTCCGACGCCTCCTGGAACTTATCGCCAAGCACGATGCCGACGCAGTCCGGCCGCAGATCTCGCTTGCGCCCCTCTCGCGCCGATATCAGCCGTTCCCGGTGAAAGTCCATCTCAGGTGCCAAACGGCAATCGACTTCCGGATTGCGTTGGATGATGGCGTGCGCGCAGGCCAGGATGTGCGAGGTCGAGCGCTGGTTCTCGTTCAGCACGATCCCCTGGCTTTTGGGGAACCGCCGTAGGAACTCCTCGAACGCCACATGCGACGCGCCACGAAAGCGGTAGATCGCCTGGTCCGGGTCACCGACCGCAAAAACGTTGTTCTCGGGATGTCCGAGCAGCCGCACCAGTTCGATTTGCGCGACATTCGCGTCCTGGAACTCATCGACCAGAACGAATCGTGCTTGCCGCTGTGCCTCCTGGAGCACGCGACTGTCCTCGTTCAGCAGCCGGACCGTACCCGTGATCATGTTGCCGTAAGTCCAGAGCTTCCCATCGCCGAGCATTCGTTCTACCGCGCCGAACACGGCCGAGATTTCTCGGCAACGAGCTAGTTTGTCGTCGGCCCTTAGTTCGGCATCTTTTTTTGCCGGTGCGACCCGGGGCAGCGGATGTTCTCCCCGGCCAAGTTCCGCGACGTACTTCTCGTAGCGCGCCGCGTCCACCAGTTCGTCGGAGCACCGGCTGAAGAATTCCTTCAATGCATTCAGAAATTCGCCCGGATCCCTGGGTGGCAGGAAGTGCTTGAGAGGTAGCTCCTCGATGCGGCGGCGCAGGAGGATCCAAAGGTCCTTTTCATCGACGATGCCGAAATCCTGCCCCGTCGATTTCAGCAGCTTCAGGCAGTACGCATGAAACGTATGTGCGTGCACTCCGGTTTCGCTGACCCCAAGCGCGGTCGCTACTTTCGCCTTCAGATGCGCTGCCGCCGCATCGGTGTAGGTGAGCGCGAGAATCTCATCGGCCCGCGCGTGCCCCTTCTCAATCAGCCGTGCAATCCGTTGCGCCAGGACCGTCGTCTTGCCGGTTCCCGCTCCGGCCACCACCAGCATGGGCCCATGGACGTGCTCGATCGCTTGCTTCTGATTTTCATTCGCAACAAATGCCATCGCCGCCTCGCAGAAGAAACGGCATTATGGTTTGCCCGCTCGAATCCAGCAACCGGCATTTATCAACAGCGTGTGGAAACCCGCGATCAGCGCAAAACTCTGGTGCGCGGGTGCCTTGGGTTTGATACTGTTGTCGCCCGTGGCGGACGTCACCGAGGTCGTCATCGATCGCAAGGTGCTCAGCGCCTTCAAGCGCCGCGCGCTGAAGGCCTATCCTCGCGAGATCTTGGAACAGGTGGTCGGCACCGTGGTCGGCACGCAGGCCCGTATCTTCGCCTTTCGTGACCTCGAGCACCAGGGTTCCACCAACGCCGTCATCATGGACGAGGACGTCAACCCCATGACCGAGGGCGAGACCGAAACGCCCTACTCGATTCTCGGAACCATCCACACCCATCCGCAGGACACCGTGGACCCCAGCGAGTTGGATTGGGATAGCATGCGCCAGGATGGCGAATTCGTTATGGGTGTCTGCGCCGTCCGCAAGACCGCGAAGCGCAGGTTCGTCAGCTTCGCCTTCTTCAATCGCGCGCGCACCCATGTCCAGCTCACCATCGCCGAGCCGGAATCCTCCGCCATGGGCGCGACGGCCTGACCTTCGCCTCGTACGCGTGGGCGGACGTAAGAAGTCGCGGAGCGACGATTCGCTGGTAGCCCAGGACGGAGTCCTGGGTCAGCGGCTCTCTTCCTCTCCTAAGTCCCGTAGGGACGGCCCGACCTGCAATGCACTCGCGATCGCTACTGCCGCAACCGCAGCCGTCTCGGCGCGCAGAATGGTCGTACCCAACGACGCCGGCGTCCAGCCCGCCTCAACAAACGCGCGCAACTCATCTTCCGTCCAACCACCCTCCGGACCGACCGCCAGGATGGCTGACCGTAGCACTGGCGTCTCGCCGGTCACCCGTTGCTCCAGGGCGCCCCGAAGGGAGCGCGCATGTTCAGATTCCGACAACACAACTCTGATCTCCGCTCTCAGGGCAATCGCCTCACCCAGCTTCACCGGCTCCGCAATCTCGGGCGGCGCCGCCCGCCGCGATTGCTCTGCCGCCTCGCGCGCGATTCTTCGCCACCGCTCCACCCGCTTCGCGGCTGCCGTCGCTAAATGCGCATCCGTGCGGCGGCAGATCACCGGCGTAATCGACTTAACGCCCAGCTCTGTCGCCTTCTCGATCGCCCACTCCATCCGATCGAACTTGAAGACCGCGAGCAGCAGCGACACCTGTCCCTGGTCCGGACGCGCAACCGCCTCGCCCAACTCAAATTCAACCTGTTCTTCCGAAATCGCGACGATCCGCCCCAGGCGCACTTCGTCCCCGGTTGCGATGTCGAATTCCTGGCCCACCCGGGCGCGCAGGACGCGCGCGAGGTGTTGCGCGTGGTTGCCGGTCAGGAACGCCCGATTGCCTTCCCAGCGATCGGCAATCCAGCGGCGGCGGGTCATCGCCTATAGAGTACGAAAAAGTAGGTGAACACGCAGCACAGAATGTACATCCAGCCGAAGAGCACGCTCTGCCGCTGGA
>JBOGLI010000513.1:0-3161 GCA_050746165.1 Terriglobales bacterium
GACCACGTGGGCGCCGTGTCCACGTCCTTGATCAGCTGCTTGGGCGTGCCCCCGAGCACCGGCATGGAATAGAGGTAGTTGTAATTGACGGTCGTCTTATCCGATCGCGAAAAGTAAACGTAGTTGCCATCCGGCGACATCGCCAGGCCCTGATAGAAAACCACCTCGGGCGCCAGCACCTGGACGTCGCTGCCGGTCGCCACCTGGCGCACCCACAGGCTCTGTTTCTCTCCCTCGCGCAGCACATAAACGATGTAGCGGCCGTCGCCCGAAATGGCGACGCGCGACGCTTTTCCGCTGTCGGTCACCTGCACCAACTTCATGTTTTGCAGATTCAGGCCGCTGCCCCGCGGAATGAACTTGTACGCCGCCACGGCTCCGAGAACGAGCACGACGGCGGCGATGGCGTAAATCCATCCGCGCTTCCCGCGTTCTGCCGTGGTCGCCATCACCCCCGAAGCCCCGGCGGCGACCGCGATCGTGCCGGATGCGGGCACCACCACCCGTCCGGAACTCGTATCGCGCTTCAGCCGCTTCAACTCCGCCCGGATCTCGGACGCGTTCTGATACCGCAGCTCCCGGTCTTTCTCCAGCGCGCGATTGATGATCTGCTCGAATTGCGGCGGCAGGTCGGGATTCAGCCGCACCGGGGCGGTGGGCTCGCGGTTGAGGATGGCGTCGAAAATCACCCCCGACGTATCGCCGCGAAACGGCAGCGCGCCGGTGGCCATCTCGTAAAGCACGGCGCCGAAGGAGAACAAGTCGGAGCGCGCGTCCAGATCCTTGCCGCGTACCTGCTCTGGCGACATATAAGCCACGGTGCCCACGGCCGTGCCCGGACTCGTCAGGTGTACATCGCCGACGGCGGTCACGCTGGTACCGGCACTGGAGCCCGCTTCCGCCGCTTTCGCCGACACCTTGGCCAGTCCAAAATCAAGGATCTTGGCGTGGCCGCGATCGCTGATGAAGATGTTGCTTGGCTTGATATCGCGATGGACGATGCCCTTGCCGTGCGCGGCGTCCAGCGCATCGGCGATCTCGACGCCGAAATCCAGCACGCTCTCGATGTCCAGCGGCTTGCCCGTAATGCGGTGGCGCAGCGTCGTGCCCTCGAGAAGTTCCATGACCATGAACGGCCGGCCGTCGTCGGAACCGATCTCGTGGATGATGCAGATGTTCGGATGGTTCAGCGCGGATGCTGCGCGCGCCTCCCGCTGGAACCGCTCCAGCGCCCCCGCATCGTGCGCCATGTCTTCGGGGAGAAACTTGAGCGCGACATGCCGGCCGAGACTCAGGTCCTCCGCCTCGTACACCACGCCCATGCCGCCACCGCCCAATTTCTGCAGAATTCGATAATGAGAGATGGTCGTCCCGATCATTCGCTAGTCCCCAAGGAGTGCGCGCATCTTAGGCTGCCGACGGTGCGGGGGTCAATCGCTCGTTTCAGCGGGCCAAGGTTGGGGCGCAGACTTGCCAACTAACGTCCCAATTCCGGTACTCCTAAGCCACGACATATCTTGCGCGCGAGTAGGTCCGCGACTTCGTTGTGGCGCGGCACGGTCTCGACCTGTCCCGTCCTTGGGTTCGTCCACAACGAATGGGATGCGCCCTCGCGTTTGAGCTGGCAGCCATGCTTGCGTAAATGGCGGAGCAGCGATTCGCGCTTCATTGAACGATAACGACATCACGAATGGCGTCTTGCGGAGTGCCGCGCAATCCGTTCTCACGGCGGTCTTCGAGGATCAGCGCGATAGCATCCGCAAGGCTTTTCCGGCACTCCTCGACCGTGCGGCCCTGGCCGTTGGCGCCGGGGATTTCGGGGGAGTAGCCGATGAACCAATCGCCATCGCGTTCAAATACCGCAGTGAATTCGTTGTGCATGGCACTATGTTAATCCGCGCAGGAATTATTACCAAGCAGGCGCCGTTTCCTTCTCGCTCAGTCCCGCCAGTTCATCGGCCGGATGTGTTGTCATCCTGAACGAGGTCGCCGCGGCGACCGAGTCGAAGGACCTTTTGTTTTTTTCTCGTTCACCGCGCGACGACTGTCGCCGCCCCGCTCTTCAGCCCCCCGCCCGTCGCCTCAATCCTGATCTCCCCCGACTTCCCCTCTTCCGACCTCACTATCACCAGCGCCATCCCGCTGAACGCCTTGCGCTCATTCGCCTGGAACGGCTCGAAGGTCGCCGCGTTCCCGTTACCGACCGCCGCGATCGTCCCCGGCCCCGACAACTTGAAGTGAACGAGGTTGTCGGCCATGTGGCAGAGGTTCCCGTCTTTGTCGACAATGCGAACGGTAACAAACGACAGATCATCGCCATCGTCCTTGATGCGCGCCCGATCGGGCATCAATTCAATCTTCGCCGGCGGCCCCGCCGTGACGCGCTCATCCGTCGCCACCTGTTTACCATCCTTGTATGCGACCGCCTTCAGCGTACCCGGCGCGTACGGCACCTGCCATTCCAACCGGTACTTCGACATGATTTTCAAATCGCTGTTGACACTCTTTCCCACCGGCAGCTCCACCGGCTCCGAAAATCTTGCCTTCTTGCCCAGCGACTTGCCGTTCAGGAACAGCTCCACCTCGTCGGCGTTAGTGTACACCATCACCGGGATCGCCTGGCCCTCGCGCCCGGCCCAGTTCCAGTGCGGCAGCACGTGCACCATCGGCGCAGTCGTCCAATGGCTTTGATAGAGGTAGTAGCGGTCCTTGGGAAATCCGGCCAGATCGACGATCCCGAAATACGAGCTGCGCGCCGGCCAGTCCTCAGTGTCGGTGCGGTGCCGGAAATACGGTGTCGGCTCTCCCAGGTAATCAAATCCAGTCCAGACAAATTCGCCGAGGATGCGCGGATTCTGCTCCTCGGCGGCCCATTCCGCGTCGGGAATATAGGCCCACGATGGCGCGATCACGTCATAACTGGTGAGCTGGTGCGTTGGCGACTTCTCGTACTTCTCGATTGGCAAGTCATACACCCCGCGCGAGCTGACCGCGCTCTCCGTCTCCGACCCCAGGAAAATCCAATCGGGATGTTCGGCGAGCAGCTTTTCGTAGATCCGTGCCTTATAGTTCAATCCCTTGACATCGAGCTGCTGTGCGAAGTTGTTCTTGATCGCTGCTTCGGCGTTGTTCATCGCTGACGTGACCAGGCGCGTCGGGTC
>JBOGLI010000514.1:0-3054 GCA_050746165.1 Terriglobales bacterium
CCCTTACTCCGCCCGAGAGCACCGTGCGCACTCCCTCAACGGTCTTCACCCGCAAAAACCCGCGCTCGTCCAGGCCCTCGGTGACGCCCTCGTACCCGCCGCCCTCCTCGACGCGCACCCTCCTGCCGCGCGCGTACGACGATGCCGCTTCGAACCGTCGCAGCAAATCCGTGTGGGACCGGCTGCCCTCAGCCGGTCCAAACGTACTAGTCATCCCGCGATACTCGCGGTCGAGCGATTTTAGCAAAGCGCCCGCCACCTCCACCCGCGACCAGCTGCGCCCGCTCTCCACTCGCAACGACGTCGCCACATCCTGCAATTCCGCCGGAAACTCCCCGTGGTTGACGTTGATGCCGATTCCCGCCACCACGTAGCGCACGCGCGTCACCTCGGCATTCATCTCGATGAGAATGCCGCAGCACTTCTTGCCATTCAGCAGCAGATCGTTGGGCCAACGCAAGTCGGCGGTCATTCCGGTGACCTCCGCGATCGCCGCCCGCACCGCCAGACCGGTCATCAGCGACAGCCGCAGCGCGTCCGCCGGAGGCAGCGCCGGCCTCAATATCGCCGAACAATAAATTCCTGTCGACGGCGCCGAGTGCCAGGCGTGTCCGCCGCGCCCGCGTCCCGCGGTCTGCTCCTCCGCCAGTAGCGCAGTTCCTTCCGGCGCGCCCGCAGCCGCCGCTTCCATCGCGGCAATGTTGGTCGAGCCGATGCGGAAGTAGTGACGCAGATGTCCCTCGAAAATCGTCCCGCGCACCGCCGGCAAGAGAAACTCCGGCAGCATCAAGTCTGGAACTTCTTCGAGCTGGTATCCGGTCGCGGAGTGGCCGGCGATGCGCACGCCCTGCCCGCGCAATTGCTCGACGAGCCGCCAAACCTCGGAACGGCTCACGCCAATCTCGCCGGCAATCTTCTCGCCGCTCACCACAACGGTGGCGTTATCGGCAAGCAAGCGCACGATGCGAGCGAGCCGGGCATCCGTCGGCGTCTCATTCCCACGTCTGCCCGAAGCAGGCGGACGTGGGGCACGTTCGGCGTCGGTTTTTGAGTTCTTCGCGATACCGGCATTATCCGTGACTAGACCACTAACCGTGAACATTTTTCCTAAGGTGTTTCCCCAGCAACTTAGGGCGGAATCCCCGATTCGCTTCCACCCGCTCCGGGGCTACAGTCTCTCCACCGCAAAAATTCAGGGATACGGGAAGGCGATGCATGAGGCGATGCAGAGGGAGAGGGCTGTTGTTCATTGCCGTGCTGTTCTGCACGGCTTTGGCATTCGCCAAAGATCCTCCCGATGCGCCCTCCGCCACCCGCGCCGCCGCTCTGCATAGCGAAGCCGCACTCAACAATCTGCCCGACGTTGGTATCGACCTTCGGGAATGGACGGCCGCCATGGTCGCCACCCGTCCGGAACAGAAGAAGGTCGTCGACAAGAAGTTCCTCTTCCTCACCGGCGTAGCCTCGGCGCTCACCGTTGCTGATTTCGAACTGACGCAAAGCTGCATGGCACGCCACGCCTGCGTCGAGTCCGACCCGCTGATGCCCAGCTCGCGCGCCGGCATGTACGCCAGCAGCGCGCCCGTCAACGCCGCGCTGTTCTACTGGAGCTATCGTCGCAAGGCGGAAGGAAAGAAGCTCTGGTGGCTGCCGATCGTCGCCGTCGCCGCCTCACACGCGGTGGGCGTGGGAACGAATATTCGGTTCTTGAAGTAAGCAATCAGTGGTCAGTGATCAGCAGGGCAAACCCCTGATCACTGACCACTGATTACTGACCACTAGCTTCTCCGCACCCTCAAATTCATGTCCACCGCCGCGGGCGAATGCGTCAGCGCCCCGACCGAAATGAAGTCCACGCCGGTCTCGGCGAAGCCCCGTACATTCTCCAGCGTCACTCCGCCGGAAACCTCGAGCGGAATGCGTCGCGAGTGCGTCTGCACCCGTTCGACGCAGCGCCGTACTTGCTCCGGGTCCATGTTGTCGAGCAGGATCGCCTCGGCGCCGTGCGTAATCGCCATCTCGAACTCCTCGAAGTTCCGCACCTCGATCTCGATCGGCTGCGGCCCGCGCCGGTTCTTGATCGCCCGCTCCAGCGCCGGAACGATTCCGCCCGCCAGCGCGATGTGGTTGTTCTTGATCAGCACGCCGTCGCTGAGGTCGAGCCGGTGGTTCTGGCCGCCGCCGCAGCGCACGCCGTATTTATCAAGCAGGCGCAATCCGGGGACAGTCTTGCGCGTGTCGAGAATGCGGACCTTCGTTCCCTCCACCGCATCGACAAAGCGTCGCGTCAGGGTGGCAATCCCGCTCAGCCGTTGCAGCACGTTCAGGATCACGCGCTCGCACGACAGAATCACCCGCGCCTCATGCCGCACCACCGCCACGGTGCTCCCCGCCCGCAGCCGCACGCCGTCGAAGACCTCGGGATGGATGCTGATGTTGGCGTGGCGCTCCATGCCGATCGCGTTTTCCAGTTGTGAAAAGACTTCGAAGATCCTGCCGATCGCGCCCACACCGGCGAGCACGCAATCTTCTTTCGCGCGGATGGTGCCCTCGGCCTTCATCCCCGGCTCGATACAGGCGGCAGTGGTGGCGTCGCGCGTGGCGTTGTCTTCCGTCAGCGCGTTCTCGAGAATGGCGGTAATTCTTCGGCTATTCCAGTCCATAAAAGTTGCGAAACGTGTAGCTAACTCCTAACTACTAACTCCTAATTACTTCAGTTCTTCCAGCGCCGCGCGAATCTTCTCCCGCAGCACCGTCTTTTCTTCTAGATTCTTGCGCAGCCCCTCAACCACCTTCGCCGGCGCCTTACTCAGGAAACCCTCGTTCGATAGCTGTCGTTGCGCGTTTTCGATTTCTTTTTCGATTTTGGCCAGCTCTTTGTTTAGCCGTTCCCGTTCCGCCGCCTTATCGATCTGCTTTTCGTACACCACGCGCACCTCGAACCGCGCCGTGGTCCGCGCTCCCGACTGCTTCGCCAGCGATTCCCCGACGAATTCCACCTGCGACACGTTCGCCAGCCGCTCCACCGCCCCGCGATTCTGCTCGACGATGCGC
>JBOGLI010000515.1:0-5152 GCA_050746165.1 Terriglobales bacterium
ATGGAGTACTCGTTCATCGGCGGGTCGATGGGAACCGTGGTGGGGGAGATGATCACGCGCGCGGTCGAGAAGGCCACGGTCGAGAAGATTCCTCTCATCGTGATTTCGGCTTCGGGTGGCGCGCGCATGATGGAAGGCGCCATCAGCCTGATGCAGTTGGCGCGCATCTCGGCGGCGCTGGCCGCGATGGACGACGCCGGCGTGCCCTATATCTCGGTCCTCACCGATCCGACCACCGGCGGGACCACGGCATCGTTCGCGATGCTCGGCGATTTGAATATTGCGGAACCGGGCGCGCTCATCGGCTTTGCCGGACCGCGCGTGATCGAGCAGACCATCCGCCAGAAACTGCCCGAAGGATTCCAGCGCAGCGAATTCCTGCTGCAACACGGGATGCTCGACGCCGTCGTGCACCGCAAGGACCTGAAGAACTACATCTCACGCGCGCTCGACTTCATGATGCCGTCAGAGGCCGCCAGCTAAGGACCTTAGCCGCTGATGAACGCTGATGTACGCTGATGAAAGTAGGTCAGTATCTCAGTATTTCAGTAGGTTGACTGCGAGGCTTCTGTATTCCGCTTCAACTGAGATACTGAGAAACTGAAACACCGACAAACCAGCGGCAGCGTTGATCAGCGGCCGATTTGTCTTCCTTTGTGTCCCTTTGCGTCCTTTGCGGTAAATTGCTTTCTTAGCGATGACATACTCCGAAGCAGTGGCGCGCCTCTACGCGCTCGGACACGAACTGCACGCCACGCCGGCGGCGAAGTTCGATCTTGCGCACATGCGCGTGCTCGCCGCGGCGCTCGCCAGTCCGCAGACGCGTTTCCGCTCGGTGCTCATCGCCGGCACCAACGGCAAAGGCTCCACGGCCGCCACGCTCGCTTCCATCCTGCGCGCCGCCGGACATCGTACCGCGCTCTATACGTCGCCGCACCTGGTACGCATCAATGAACGCATCCGGGTCGATGGCGTGCCAATCTCCGACGACGATTTCGCCGCTTCGTACGTCCGCATTGACGCCGTTGCAAACGATCTCGTCGCCGCCGGCAAGCTGCCCTCGCGTCCGAGCTTTTTCGAAATGATGACCGCCATCGCCTTCGAGCACTTTGCGCGCGCCGGGGTTCAAATTGCGGTGCTCGAAGTCGGCATGGGAGGGCGTCTGGACGCGACCAACATCGTCGATCCGATTGTCTCCGTCATCACGGACATTTCACTCGACCATCAGAAGTATCTCGGCAACACCATCGCCGAGATAGCGCGCGAGAAGGCCGGGATCTTAAGGGCGGATACACCCGCCGTCCTGCTGCCGCAGCACCCGCAGGCGAATGACGTGCTCGGCCGCGCCGTGATGGACACGGATGCGCGGGCGGTGAGTGCGACCGCCTACATGCCGCCGGTCACACCCGGTTCGGAAACGGCCTCGGGCGATGCGCCGTACACGGTCTCGGCGATGGGCCAGGAGATAACGATCGCGCCGCCGCTCCACGGTCGTCACCAGCTCCGTAATACCGCGCTGGCAATTGCCGCGGCCATCGAGTTGAACTCGCTTGGCATTGCCATTTCGCCGCAGGCGATCGAGCGCGGCGTTCGCGACACCCGCTGGCCCGGCCGCCTGCAAGTGATCCCCGGCAGCCCCGAAATCCTGTTCGACGTCGCCCACAATCCGGATGGCGCATGGGCGCTGCGGGCGGCGCTCTCGCACATGTACCCGGACAAGAAGATCGTCATGCTATTCGGCGCAATGCGCGACAAGGCGGTCGAGGAGATCGCCTCGGTACTCTTCCCGCTCGCGGCTACCGTGGTCGCAACGCACGCCGATAATCCGCGCGCCGCCACTGTGCAAGAAATCGCGCAGGCGGGCCGGCGGACGGGGGCCGAAATCGTTGAGGAAGCCGTTGTCGCGAAGGCGCTCGAACGCGCCCGCGAATTGGCCGGAGCAGAGGGAGTCGTGGTCATCACCGGATCCATCTACCTGGTCGGCGAAGCGATGCGGCTGATGGATATCCAACCCTGACGTTACAATCGAACTGGAATTTAATCTTGTCATTCCGAGCGCAGCGAGGAATCTGCTTTTGTCGCGTTCACTTTCCAACATTCTGAGTTGGACGCGGTCGATCTTCTTCTTCGACCCGCTGATCTATGTGTACACGGTCATTCTCGGGTCGCTCTCGCTCCTCTCATCGCTCTTCGACCGCGACGGCCGCGTCCAGCACGGCTTTGCGCGGCTCTGGTCGTGGCTGATCCTGCACACCATTGGGTCGCCAGCGCGCGTGGAAGGGCTCGATAAAATCGACCTTTCCCGTCCACACGTTTACGTTTGCAACCACATTTCCGCGCTCGACATTCCCGTCCTCTACACCAGCCTCCCAATCCAGTTCCGCATCCTGGCCAAGAAGGAGCTGTTTCGATATCCGTTCATGGGCTGGCACCTGCGCCGCTCCGGGCAAATTCCGGTCGAGCGGGAAAGCGCGCTGGCGTCGATGCGCAGCCTGTCCGCAGCCGCCGAGAGCGTGCGTGCCGGAACTCCGGTGGTCGTCTTTCCCGAGGGGGGCCGCTCCGCCACTGGACAGGTGAAGCCGTTCATGAGCGGCGCGTTCTACGTGGCGATTCGCGCCGGCGTCGACGTGGTCCCCATGGCGATTGTCGGGACCTACGAGGTCTTGCCGATGAACAGCTTCCACATTCGTCCGGGAAAAATCGAATTGATCGTCGGCGAACCGATCGCGACCAGCGAATACGGTAAACGCGATGCCGAAGCGGTGGCCGCGCGGGCGCAGAAGGCGGTGGAGGACTTGTATTACTCGCGTTCGAGAGTGGCGGATCCGCGGCTGCCAGTCGCAACACCGCACTGAAACGCAAGTGCCTGAACGCGAAGCGCCGCGTCTTCTTTCGAATCGCCGTAGGCCAACACTCCGGGGAGTTCCGGGACTTCGGCGATCCAGCGGCCATCTTCCTCGCGATCGAATTCGATGGTGAGAGTCTGGCCTCGTTTGGGCGTGGAATCCATGATCCTTACTCCGCAACAATCATAGTCCGCGTCGTCAACTACGCTCTCGTGATCGCCGCCTGCTCGCGGCTCGCTCTTCCCGCTGTTTCCACCCGATTGCGGCCGTTCTTCTTGGCCGCATAGAGGGCGCGGTCGGCCGCTTCCACCACCATCTCCGACGACCATAGCCGTGCCGTGCTCTGCGCCAGTCCCAAGCTCACCGTCACCGAAGCCACGTCGGTTTGGTTGCCGTACGGCCGGCGGCCAGGCGGTGTGTAACGTCGTTCGGGGCGACGGCGGTCGCTCCGGTATGGGCCGCGGACGTTGAACGCCGAGCGCGCGATCGCCTCACGGAGCGTTTCCAGGTGCTCTTCCGCCTCGTCGGCATCGGCGTGCGCGAACACAATCGCAAACTCTTCGCCGCCATAACGAAACGCTTTGCCACCGCCTCCCACCTTCGCCAGCCGCCCCGCGACCATGCGCAGCACCTGGTCCCCAGTGTCGTGGCCGTAGGTATCGTTGAATTGCTTGAAGTGATCGACGTCGACCATGGCGATGGCAAAGCGCCCGTTCAGGTTCATCATCGCCTGGTTAAACGCCCGCCGTCCCGGCAAGCCCGTCAGCTCATCGTGATACGCGAGCCGGTATCCGGTCTCGACCATCGCGACAGCCATGATCGCCACCCCGGTGCTGAGATACACACCGGCGGCGCGGCCGTTCGTGTGAAACCCGATCGCGGCCGATACCAGCGCCCACCACGTCGCGCATTCGACCGGTTTGCGCGCCAGCACCACGCGTGTCGAGAGCAGAGCGAAGGCGATGGCGATCGCGAGCAGCGCCGGCTGGGGAATTCGCGTCCAGCCGAACCAGTCGCCCGGAAGCCATGCGCGTGACGCCCACGATGCGAAATCCGCATTCTCCATGCGGCTGATCACGGTCACAAATGCGGCTTCGATGGCCAGCACGCCGAAGCCCGACGCCAGCGCCGTTCCGCCCACGCCGCATTCGCCGATCAGTTCGAAAAAGACCAGATTGAGCGGGACGAGCAGCGCGACCAAGCATAAAGTCGCCGAGGCCGTCGGATCGACGGAGCCTGCCATGAGCAGCGAGCGTTCTGCCATCCACAGCGCGGCGACAATAAACAGCACCCGGCTCGACCGGAATCGCCACGCCAGGCCACTGGCCGCGACCACCGATGTCCACGAGTAGTATTCCGCGACAACCGGGGTCGAAAGTCCGCCCCAGCGCACCAGGATAGCCGCGGCCAGCAACACCGCGCCGGGCGCCGCAAATGACACGACGGTCTTCGCCGGACTGGCCGACACACGATCTCCTGACGCATTATGGCCCGCGCGCCGCGACATTCACGGGTGACTAGAGAGGTTCATGCGAGCGGAGTAGTCGGTGCTCGGTGGTCGGTGATCGGCGGGTGCTCTTGAAAGCGTGCTGCCGATTACCGATTACCGACCACCGTAATTCAGTGCCCGAGATGATACGGATGGCCCTTCAGGATCGTGAACGCACGATAGAGCTGCTCCAGCAGCACCACGCGCGCGAGCTCATGAGGCAGGGTCATCCTGCCGAGTGAAATTTGCGCCGAAGCCTGCTTCAGGGCCTCCGCCGACCACCCATCCGCCGGCCCAATACCAAACAGCAGCGCCTGCGTGCCGCGGTTCTGGTGTTCGGCAAGAAATTGCGCCAGCTCCTCCGACGACATTTGCTTCCCGCGCGTATCCAGGGCCACGAATTTTTCTCCGCGATCCAGCTGCTTGAGCAGCGCGGCCTCACTCGACAGCTCCATCGATTGTGTCGGTGTATAGCGGGAAAGCCGCTTCAGGTACTCCATTGTCAGGGATTGGATCGCCCGCTCTTTCGTCTTGCCAACCCACGCTACGGAAACTTTCATGCGTGATTACCGCCGGAAGCCGCGGCCGGTTGCATCATCTGCGAAACGTTCACGAATTCGTAGCCCTCGTCGCGGTAGCGGCGGAGCAGCAAGTCGGTGGCGGCGACGGACAGGCTGCGGTCGCCGTCCGGCGCGCGATGATCGCCGTCGTGCAGCAGGATGACCTCGCCCCCGCGCACCTTCCGCGCGACGTTATCCACGATCTGCTGCGCCGACTTCGCGCGCCAGTCGTAGCCCGCTGCCGACCACAGCACGGG
>JBOGLI010000516.1:0-3645 GCA_050746165.1 Terriglobales bacterium
GAACAGAGGATCATGGGGTCGTGAACCGACAGTATGACTGGCTGCAACGCGACGTTGCGCATTGAGCCATTGAGTCTCGGCCGTGCGGGTATTTGTGGTGGTATCGAAAATTGTTGCGGCTAAAATAGTCAGTAGAGTCAATAAGATACAATTTGGTTCGAATCCCTCTCTCCCGCCAAAACAAGTAGTTACGCTCAGATCGCTCGCCGACCAAAGATCATTGTATGGCAGCCGTACGGCAAACACCGCTCCGGCTGTGATGCTCGCCTCGGTGTACAGGCGACGCAGATCGGATGCGCGCGCTGCCTCTTCGACCCATAGCAATAGTGCAGACCCGATGCCGCGGCGTGCGACATCCGGATGCACGTACAGCATGTCGATGTGACCGTCCGGCTCCAGAATAAAAAGGCAGCCTGCGGCGGTCAGAATTTCAACCTAATGGTGGCGCCCCCGCCAGGTGTTTCCGACACATCGCGACAGTTGCATCGTGCGCAGTGGCGATCTGGCGAACTAAGGTGAGGCCCACGCCACTCCCTTGGCGCTCGGCGCGCCCGCGTCGAAGAGCGGAGGGTATCGGGTCGGGCCAGCCGCCTACTGGTGCGCAAGGAGGGCCGTCGGGGGCTTCTGCCGGTGCGCTGTTCGCGCCTACCCCTTCGCAGGGATTTTGCTAAAACTTCGTCCGGCCTACTTATTAGGTACCACCAGGCGCACTCATGAACCAGACGTACACGATGGCAGTTCCTCAACTCGGATACGGAGAGCACTGGCCTGAGATTGTGTGGCTAATTTTGGGGGCGCTCACACCTACCGTGACGCTCGTCGTGACTCACGTGAATCATGCGTGTCAGTCGAGCGCAGCGGTAGTCTCGCGGTGTTTTGCGCGGCTGTGGCGGAATTTATTGCGCTCAATCGACTTACCAAGAAGCATTTCCTTAACGCCTGTCGCGCACAAAATGGAGAGCTACCTTGGGGCGTCACATCAGCATTCAACCGTGTCGGGCAGGCCGCGTTCGTGCTCGGTCTCTGCGGCACGGTCATCTGGGGCTACGGGAGTAAGTTCCTGTGAGCCGATGCCTGTACTCAGTGCGCGCGTCGTCGGTTTCGTCGGCATCCCTAGTACGTCGTGAGGCAGCTAGGAGTTTGGCGGCTCTATGCTCTAAGGAAGAAACGGAAATTCCTGCTTGCGCCACAAATCCCAATCGACACCACCTCCCGCATAGAGATCCCCGTCGGTCACAGCCTTCCAGCTCGAAGCCGTCAGCCGTGCGGACTAACGACAAGCGCTACCCCCCGTACATCGAGTTACGACATAGAGATCCGAACGCAGGCGCCACTGGCCGTCTACCTTGTGCCACATGGCGAGGTAGCGGCCGCTCCAAGTAACGTCTTGCCCTGAGTAATGCATTTTCCATTTCCAGGTCCCGAGTTCCGCCGCGTCCGGACTTCCGCCGTTGGCCACTTCAATATGCTGCGGAGTGCGGAATCCAGACAGGAAAGAGCCGTCTTTGAACGTCTTCGCATACCGCGCGACGATGTTGTCATGCCCGACGGCGAGTTCTCCATTGGCCCATACCGAATGTGAGTCCGGGAGCCAATACCTCGAAATCACGTCGATATCTCGGGAGGCTATTGCCTTGTTGCAGTCAGTCCGCGCAGCGTGAATTGCGGCTTCGTCGGGATTGGTCATCTTTTGGACGGGTCGGCCTGGTGCCGGCTCATCCGCCAGGGAGACGCACCATAGGGGTACGAGGGCGGTCAGGATCAGTGCTTTCCACATCAGAGTACGCTCATCGCCTGGTAGCGGGGGTGCATGCAGTGTAAGTCTACTTTGTCAGTTTGGCTGGAGAAGTCCCGTGGTTTGAATTCCCGATAGCCGATGGTCACCAGGGCAGCCACAATTACAGTATTCACCGCCGTGACAGTGGGCGACGGCAAAAAGTAAGTCAGTGCTGACGGCGCCGATCAGGGCGCCTCGGTTCGCTACGCTTGCAGTCGGGCTCCGGCAACTACGGTAAATTGAGAGTATGCCGAAGATATTCAGATTAAAGCCGCGCGATATCAAGCTGATTGTTCCCGGAATGGGCTCGTGCCTTGCGTCCGACAGAATTACCGTGGATGGGAAACCTGTGGGATTTATGTATCGTGAGGCGCCTGACAACAGCGGCTGGAGGTTCTTCTCGGGCGACGAATCGCAGGCGTACCTTGAAGTCCCTGAGAATCTTTTGATGTACTACGTGAATACAATTGCGAACTACGATCCGACGATCGTCGTGTAGTGCGCTGATGACGTTGTTGTAAGTTTTCTTTTTCCACTTGTGACTGTCCGCGATCGGATGCGACTCCACGGGGCGCCACCCGTATGAGCGGAGCACCTAGCGTCCACCAAACAGTCAACGTACGGTACGCGCCACCAGCACGGCGTTGGTGCCACCGAAGGCAAAGGCGTTGGACATCACGCTCTGCACGCTGGCATCGACACGCGCGCAATTCGCAACGTAGTCGAGGTCGCATTTCTCGTCCGGCTCCTGCAGGTGCATAGTGGGCAGCAGCACGCCGCGGCGCATCGCCAGCAGCGACAGCACCAGTTCGAGGGCGGCACTGGCGCCAAGCAAGTGCCCATGCACGGACTTGGTCGCACTGATCGGCAGGCGACGGGCGTGGTCGCGGAACACTTCCTTGATGGCAGCAGTCTCGACGGCGTCATTGGCCGGCGTGCCAGTGCCATGGGCGTTTATGTAATCAATGTCCTCGGGGGCGCAGCCCGCCGAGCGCAGCGCTTCGCGCATGGCCGCGGCCTGGCCGACGATACTCGGCCGGGTGATGTGGCTGATGTCGGTCGCGACACCGTAGCCGATCAGCTCGCCGAGGATGCACGCACCGCGCTGGTGCGCCTGTCCCCACTCTTCGAGCACTAGCATCGCGGCGCCCTCCGCGAGCACCAGTCCGCTCCGGTTCTTAGAGAAGGGCTTACACGAGGAGGACGGGTTGACCGGGTCGATGCTGGCCAGGACGTGCAGCGCCTCCCAGGCTTTCATCACACCCAGGCAGAGAGGCGCCTCTGCGCCACCGGCAATGGCGATGTCCAGCTCCCCGTATCGTATCCGACGCCACGCCTCACCGATGGCCACGGCTTAGGAGGAACAGGCAGTGCAATAGGTCAGAGCGGGGCCGGTCACCCCGAGCTCCATGCTCAGCCATGCCGCGGGAGCGTTACTCATCGACATCAGCACGGTGAAGGGTTTCAGACGCTCGGAGTGCTGCTCGTAGAGGATCTGGTAGCCCTCATCGGTCGTGTGCGCGCCGCCCAGGCCCGAACCGAGAAAGATACCGGTGCGAGCGCGCTGTTCCTCGCCGACCCGCAAGTCCGCCTGCTGCAGCGACTGGCGCGCGGCCAGCAGAGCAAACTGCGTGACCCGATCAAGCATGCGCAGGCGCGGAGCCTCGAAATAGCGCGCGGTATCGATCTTGACGCAAGCAGCCAGCGGGGTGCCCAGCCGCTCACTCCCTGGTCCGTTCAGCCGCCCGATGCCCGAGCGACCGGCGGCGGCGGTGTCGAGTGCCTCGGCTGAATTGTTGCCGATTGGACTGATAACCCCGACGCCGGTGACGGCGACGCGCCGTGCCCCGGCTGCCGCGGGCATCATG
>JBOGLI010000517.1:0-5759 GCA_050746165.1 Terriglobales bacterium
ATGCAGCCCAGGCCGATAGCGGAGACCTGTTCACCGGAATGTCCGAGGCGGCGATATTCCATTGCGGGCTGATGGGGAGAGCGGCGATCTTGAGTCATGAAACACCCGTTGTTAGTTGCTGGTTGTCGGTTGCCAGTTGAGTAGGTGCAGGTCGAAAAACATTCCGCGTTCTGTGTTCCGTGTCTCGTGTTCCGTGTTCCGGACCAGAACCGGAACACGAGGCACGGAACACGCAACACGATTTTCAGATGCGCGCACGAACTCGCGCGATTCGCGCTACTCGTCTGCCTTGAGCTGCTGGGCGAGGTAGTTGGCGATGCCCATTTCCTTGACGGCATGCAACTGCGCTTCGAGGTAGTCGATGTGTTGTTCCTCGTCGGTGAGGATGTGCTCGAAGAGCTCGCGCGTGCCCGCATCGTTGAGCTGGCTGGCGGTGTGGATGAAGCCGTTGAGGCGCTTCACCGCCGTGTACTCCAGCTCGAGATCGTTCTTCATCTGCTGCTCGACATTGGCGCCGACGTTGATCTTGAACAACTCGCTCATGGTCGGAGTGCCGTCGAGGTACAGGATGCGTTCCATCAGCACCTCGGCGTGGCGCATCTCTTCGATGGATTCCTTGCGCGTGTGTTTGGCCAGCGCTTCGTAGCCCCAGTTTTCGCACATCTCGGCGTGAAGGAAGTATTGGTTGATGGCCGTCAGCTCCGCCTTGAGCACTTCCTGGAGCATGTCGATGATCTTGGGGTCGCTCTTCACGGGAAATCTCCTCGCCTTATGGAATCGCAGCGGATTGTATCAGGATGGCGGTGCTGAGTGCTGAGTGCCGAGTGCTGAGTGCCGAGTGCCGAGTGCTGAGTGCTGAGTGCTGAGTGCTGAGTGCTGAGTGCTGAGTGCTGAGTGCTGAGTGCTGAGAAGCTGTACGCGTCTGCCGTACAGACGTCAACTTCTTTTCCTAAGCACTTAGCACTAAGCACTCAGCACTTCACTGCGTGGTCGCTGAGGCGCTTGCTTCTTCGGACGGCAGATTTTTTTCCAGCAGGCGGTGATGGATGCAGTAGAGCGCGAGCTCGAGGCGGTCGGAGACGCCGAGCTTGTCGTACACCTTGCGGAGATAGTTCTTGATCACCTGCTCGGTGGTGCCGATTTCCTCCGCGATTTCCTTATTGCGCATGCCCTGGGCGACGCCGGAGATGATTTGGAGTTCCTTGTCGGTGAGGCGGTTCTTGGGACGCGGTGAGGTCAGCATCGAGGCTTGCGATTTGTAGGCCTCGATGACCCAGTTCACGCCGCGGTTCTCCAGCCATATCTCGCCCTCGGCGACCTTGCGCACGCAACGCAAGAGAAGTTCGGGCATGATGGCACGATTCACGATGCCGCGCACGCCGCGGCGCAGGTATTCCACGGTGGTTTCCTGGTCTATGTCGCCGCTGATGATAATGATGCGCAGGTCCGGCGCGTGGCCGAGGATTTCGGCGACGGCATCGGTGGGATTGGGCGCGATGCGCGATTCAAAGAGCAGTACGTCGGCGGGAAACTTCGAAACAGCGGAAAGCGTCTGCGCGAGCGTCTCGGCTTGCGCGACGACACGCAGGTCCTCTTCCACGGCCATGACCTTGCGCACGCCAACGCGGAAAATCGCCTGCGTGTCGGCCATGATCACGCGTACCGGCTGCTCGACGGAACTGCGGCCTGCCGGCGCTGCCTTCGCCCCTTCGGCCATGCGAACGTCCCCTCCAACGAATACAAAGCGCTACTGGCGGCGCTCGAAACGGTATTCGTCGATCACCGCCGCAACCGCTCGCCGTCCGCCTTCCGGATCGCACCGCACTACGCGGGCAGAACCCGTCACCAGCACATCGGTGTTGGAACCCAACACCTCGGCCGGCATGGCAATCTGGAATTCGACGGTGGATCCGACTTCCATGTCGGCGTCCAGGTGAAACAACACGCCGCCTGCCGACATATTGTCGGTATCGGCGGTATGCTGCGCACCTTCGATGGTGATCGAGATGGGGAGCTTTACCGGGAATCTGATAGCACCGCGTAGTTCGGATTGTGAGTCCAACTTCATGATCGAAGCCAGAGAATAAACGCTAAGTGCCCTGTTTGCCTAGTTACTAAAGTGACGAACTCTTGAAAACTCCGTGGTTACCGGATAAATAAGGGGCAAGGAGCAAGGGACATGGGCACGGAACACGGGCGGGGAGCAGCAAAGGCGAATCGTTTGTTCCTTGTCCCTCGCCCCATGATCCTTGCCCCTCTTAGAATTTCGTCACTTCCGTGAAGTTGAACTCCCGCACCTTCATCGGCGGGACCACCATGTCGAACGACTCTTCCCCGCTCGCCCGCACCGCCTGCCCCATCTCCTCGACATTGGCCAGCATGTGCACCAGGCTTTCGTTAAAGCGAAAGTTTCTTATCCCATGCCGCACCTTGCCGTCCTGGACGTAGAAGGTGCCGTCTCGGGTCATGCCGGTCAGGATTTTCTCGTAGGGATCGACCTCGCGGATATACCAGAGGCGCGTGACCAGCACGCCGCGCTCAGTTCCCGCGATCATCTCCGGGACGGACTTGCTGCCGCCGGCGATGACGATGTTCAGGGGAATCTCGCCGATTTCGTTCGGCACCGGTAAACCGTGGCCGGTCGGGGCGACAGTGCCAACGGCGGCGGCGAGGTCACTGTTTTTCATCTTTTCGGCGGTGGCGCGGGCATAGACCAGCCGCTTGGGGACGCCCTTTTCGACCAGCGAAACCCGTTCCCGGCGTACGCCTTCACCGTCAAACGCGGGGCCGGATTGCAGCGGATGATAGACGTCATCGGTGATATTGATGTTTTCACCGAAAAGGTGTGTTCCGATGCGCTGGTTCAGGAACGAGCGCTCGTCGAGGATTGCCTGGCCGCCCCAGTCCCAGAACATGAAGCCGACCAAATCCAGGACCGCCGCAGGCTCCAGGATGACGGTGTATTTTCCGGGCGCGAGTTCCTGTGGCGACGCCGAATCGCGGGCCTTCTTCGCTGCCGTTTCGCCGATCAGAACAGGATCGAGCTGTCGCGCATCGGGTGAATTGAACTTCTGCCAGCCCGAGGAATCCTGCGCCAGCATCGTCACCGAGATTTCCGCCGAAGTCTGCGTGTGAAACGCGAGCAGGCTGCGCGAGTTCGCCACCGCCTCCACCGACTCGGAGGTGGCGTAAATGCCCGCGGTCGTCAGCTTCTGTTTCTTGGCAACGTCAACGATCTTGCCGACGGCTTCGGCGCGCTCGGATGGGCCTACGGAGGACGTCTCGAAAAAGGCACGCGCCACCTGCGGCCCAGCGCCGTACGCCTCTGGCCCCGCCACGGGAAGTAGGTCGGGATCGGGGTGTTGAACCCGGGCAAGATCTTCGCTCGCCCTCACGCAACGGCGGATGCTCTCGTCGTCGAACTTGTTGGTGGTCGCGCGCGCGGTGCGTCCCTGGAAGACGGTGCGGACGGAGAGCACGTAATTCTCTTCGGCGACGTTCTGGTGGATGGTGTTGTTGGCGAAGCGGGTGAGGGCAGTTGTACCGCCGCCGATCAGCAGTTCGACCTCGTCGGCGGTGGAGAACTTCTTGATCCGATCGAAGGTGTCTTGGACTTTCTCGCGTGTCAACATTTTGCGAAGTTGTTTTTGGTTTTTGGTTTTTGGTTCTTGGTAGGCCGACACTCGGAGACGCGATTGATGAACGCCGTTAACTTCCGTCGAAGTGTCGCCAGCTCCGGCACCAGACCGTCATAATCGTGACGCGACAGAAAGCCAAGGTCGCGCGCGAGGAGAAGGTGGTAATCGAGTTCGCTGGCGGAACCCGCCGCGATTTCCAGGAAGCGTTGCAGATCGCCTTCTGAATTACGGCCGCACCCTTCAGCGATATTCGCGCCGATCGATGCGCTACAGCGCCGAATTTGAGACACCATTCCGAACCGCTCTTCTTTTGGAAATGTTGCTGTCAACGGGTACAACTTCAACGTGATCTTATGCCCCCGGTCCCAAACTTCGAGTTGTTTATAGTCCTGCATCGCGTCCTCCATGAAACACGCGATCGTAGACCACCGGTTACCAACAACCAATAACCAAAAACCAATAACGATTAGCTTCCCTTGTACGCTGTCCCCACTGTCACACCACGGAATCTCGCCGGACTTGCTCCGTGGCCGGTGCCCATCACCTGTTGCGGTTGTCCCTTGCCGCAGTTGGGCGTGCCCCAGAGCGTCCACTGGTCGCGCGAGCAAATGGCGTCCATGGAATTCCAGAACTCCGTCGTAATTCCCGAGTACGACGGGTTCTTCAGCATGCGCCCGAGCTTCCCGCCTTTGATCTCCCAGCCGATTTCCGTGCCGAACTGGAAGTTGTAGCGCTTGTCGTCGATCGACCACGAGCGGTTGGTCTGGTAGAAAATTCCGTGATCGGTGCCGGCGATCAACTGCTCCAGCGTGAGCGGCTTCTCGCCGGGAAGAATGCTGATGTTCGTCATGCGGATCATCGGCAGCCGGTTCCAACTCTCCGCGCGCACCGTGCCCCCGCTGCGGTTCAGCCCGATCAGTGCCGCCGTCTCACGCGAACTGAGATATCCGGTAAATAGCCCGTTGCTGATGATCGGCGTGCACTGTGCTTCCACGCCCTCATCGTCGTACTTGAAGGTCCCGAGGCCGGGCCCGTGCGTTTCGGTGGCGTCGGCGACGACGTTGACCAGGTCACTGCCGTAGCGTAGGTTACGCAATTTATCGAGCGTAAGGAACGAGGTCCCCGCGAAGTTCGCCTCCATCCCCAGCACGCGGTCCAGTTCGATCGGGTGCCCGACCGATTCATGGATTTGCAGTCCCAACTGCGATGACTCGAGAATGATGTCGAAATTCCCTTCGGGGCACTGGTCGGCCTTGTGCAGCGCGACGCACTCCTCGGCGATCCGGCGCGCGTTCTCCACCAGTTTCAGCTCGTGTACCAACTCATAGCCCTTGTCCTGGTATTGGCCGCCGAAGGAATTCGGATACGACCGCTTCTGGATATCGCTGCCGGCGAACGACATGCAATCGTAGCCTGCGCCGGTCGTGACCTTCACCTGGTGGATGTCGGCGCCCTGGTTTGAGTAATACCACTGCTCGTAACGGCGGAAGCTCAGGTTGGTCTCCGCCAGCGTGATTCCTTCGACGGCGCGTAGTTCCGCGTCGATCTTCATCAGCAGGTCAAGGTTCTGCTCGATCGAGATGCTGAAGGGGTCGATCTGGTAGGCGCTGCTCCAGTCGTCGACGTGCGCCTTCTCCGGCACGAGTACGACATCGTGTTCCTTGACCGTGGCGGACGCCCGCGCGATCTCGATGGCGCGCCCGGCGGCGATTTCGACAGCTTCGCGCGTCAAGTCCTCGGTGGCGGCGAAGCCCCACGCGCCATCAGCCAGGACGCGGATGCCGATCCCCATCGATTCGCTATCGGATGCGTTGGCGATCTTCCCGTTCTTGGTTGCCAGCCCGCGATTGCGCTCGCTGACGATGCGTAAGTCGGCGAACTGCACCCCGCGCGCGTCGCACACGTTCAAAGCCCACGAACCAATGTCCTTCATGCTCATCCGTACACCCCGAACCAATCCAACATGATAACTCAGCCGGATGCGGCCGCCATATCGCATCGAGTTACGATATATTTGTAACGACGTCTCGGGGTGAGACATCAAAAAGTAATAAGTAATAAGTAACAAGTAATAAGTAATGAGTAACGAGACAGGCGAATGCGAATTCTCAGTACTTATTA
>JBOGLI010000518.1:0-6161 GCA_050746165.1 Terriglobales bacterium
ACATGTCCGTGTAGTCGGCAGCCGCAGCCACGCACTGGAGCGCACAAACGATGGTCAGGATGACATAGAGACGATCGCGCATTTGTAAAACCTTCATGGTTCACCGAAACTTGCAAAAAGGACCGAAGTTTCCCGCGTCGCTGAGTTCCCGCGCTCCGCGGAGTTCTGTTGTTGACGCACGACTTAGGGCTGGGCTGCCGCGCACACCGCCTCCCACCGCCCGTCCATCCCTTCCGTACGGAACACGCCCGCTAATTTTCCTTCCCTGAATTCCCCCGCAATCGCAATCGCCTGGTGCCTCTCGAAGACGTAAATCCCGCTCAACTTGGCCTCGGACCATGCACCGCCTTTGAGCGTGCCTCGCCCGGTGTGCTCCGTCTCGACAGTGCCGCTGAGCTTCTCGCCTTGTGCCTGAAACGTCATCTCCCCAGAAACGGTTTGCGCCTGAACCGTAAATGTCACGGTCCAGGAGCCATTCATCGCGTCCGCCGGTTGCTGGGCTAGCGCCATCACGCTGCAGCATAGTGCCGCGCACGCAGCCGCAATCTGCAAAACAACTTTAAGATTCATGAATTCCCCTCTGGTTCCTCAGCCACGTCGCCAGAATTCATCGCTGCGCGCTGCTTCGTCAACACAAATGCACCACCGCCGGTGCGTTCTCGTACATAATGGGGGCGAATGTCCGGGAAAAAGGCCGAGCTTCGATTCGTGCCGCGCGAGAAGACAGTCGACGCGCGCGCCAGCCGCACCCGTGCGCGCCTGGCAACGTCGCTGCGCACGCTGATGCAGAAGAAGCCGCTTCGGGAGATCAGCGTGCAGGACGTGCTCGACCATGCGCGCGTCAGCCGCTCCGCTTTTTACAGCCACTACAGCGACAAAGTGGACCTGCTGCTCACGGACATGGACGAATTCCTGGAAGCGGTCGCCACGCATCTTTCGCGTGCGGGCGACGCGTCGGAGCGCGTTGCCGTGGTCGCCGAGTTCTTCTCTCACGTGGCCGACGCCGAGCCGATCCGCGCAGCGCTGGCGCGCTCTGGCCGGCTCGGTGATTTCTACGACCTTGCTCGCCAGCACTTCTCCCGCGGCATTGAGCAGCGCCTGAAAGAGCTCGCGCGCTCGCGCCGCCTGCCGCCCTTGGAGCGCTCCGCCTTGGCGCACGCGATGGCCGGCGCGCTCATCGCGCAACTGGATTGGTGGCTTTCGAAGCGCGAACCCGTTCCGGCCGAGGAAATGGACCGCCGCTTTCACCAACTGGTCTGGTCCGGCATTCCTCAATCGGCATCCAGGTAGGCGCCGACAACCCGAACTCTGCGTGTGACAAACCGCCCGAATCCGGCTATAACTTCCGGCGCACGTGGGGGACACGATGAAAGCTGCCGTGAAACTTGCGAAACAGAAGCCGGCCGCCGATCCGGAAGCGCAGTTGGACGGGTTCATCGCCAAGTTCGACGCCGAGAACCAGGCGAAAATCCGCAGTATCCGCAAGGCACTGCAACGTCGGCTGCGCGGCGCGAACGAACTGGTGTACGACAACTACAACTTCTTTGTGATCGGGTACTCGCCAACCGATCGGACGTCGGATGCGATCGTGTCGCTGGCGGCGGGGGCGAACGCGATCAATCTGTGCTTCCCGTACTGCGGGGCGAAGCTGCCCGACCCGCAACACATCCTGCAAGGCAGCGGAAGCAAAAACCGGTTCGTGCGGCTGGAATCGGCGAAGACGCTGGCGCGGCCGGAGGTGGAGGCGGTGATCACGGCGGCGGTCGGGATGTGCAAGCCGCTGGCGGGGAGAGGAAGGCTTATCATCCGGTCCGTTTCCGAGAAGCAACGGGCGAGGCGGAAATGAAGAATGAAGAAGTCAGAATGAAGAATGGGCAAGGCACAGTGCGGCTACCGGATTGCCGCAAGGCCTGTGACACTTCTTCATTCTGACTTCTTCATTCTTCATTCCTTTCAAGTGCTAGAATTCGCACGACATCCGTGATTTGATTTTATCGGGAACTGGCGGGCGAGTTTCTTCGTATTCGTCGCCAAGGGTAGGTGTGCTCAGTCTTCCCCACCCTGGCAAAAGAAGCTAGGGTGGGCCACCCACAGCGAAGTTCGTGGGCCACGCCTCCCTGGAGTTCCCGCGGTGGTGCTGTTTGGACGACGCGCAACTCGTAGCTTCCCTGGTCCGTCGCTGCCTGGCCGGCGACGCCGCCGCGTGGGAGCAGCTTGTCCAGCAGTTTCACCGGCGCATCTACAACATCTGCTACCGCTTTACCGGATCGCAGGACGACGCGCAGGACCTCACGCAAGAGGTCTTCATCAAGGTTTACCGGACGATCAGCTCGTACGACCTGGAGAAGGGCTCGTTCCAGACGTGGGTCACCACCATGACCCGCAACCTGCTGGTGGACCACTTCCGCAAGTCCAAGCAGGACCGGGCCACCGATTCGCTGGAGGAGCCGCTGGCCGACGAGGATTCGCCCAGCCTGCTGGACCAGATCGAGGACAGCGGGCCCTCCCCCGACCAGAAGCTGCTGACGCGCGAGAAGCAGCAGTTTGTGCAGCGGGCGCTGCAAAAGCTCTCTCCCGACCTGCGGGAGGCGGTGATCCTGCGCGACTTGCAGGACATGGACTACCGGGAAATCGCCTTAGCCTTGAAAGTCCCGGAAGGGACGGTCAAAAGCCGAATCAACCGTGGAAGAACGGAACTGGCGCGACTACTTTCGCGTACTTATAGGCAGGTAACGTGATGGACGGCGAGACCAAATACGGAATGCAGTGCGCGGACTTTGACGCGCTGCTGGCCGACGCGCTCGATGGGGCCCTAACCGGGGCCGACCAGGAGCGCTTCCAGAACCACGCCTCGGTGTGCCGGAACTGCGGGCCGATGTTTGACGAAGCCCGGGCCGGCTACCGTCTGCTGCACGCGTTGGAGGAGGTCGAGCCTCCGCCGATGCTCGTGCACAACATCCTGGCGGCGACGACGGGGCGGAGAGAAGCTGCCGTCGCCCGGCGCGCCGCGAGCGAGAGCTGGAGGGAGAAACTCCGGCGTTGGACGCAGCCGGTGTTCGGCGCGGTGTTGCAGCCTCGCTTCACCATGTCGTTCGGCATGGCCTTCTTTTCGCTCAGCCTGATGCTGCACGTATCGGGAGTGAAGCCATCCGACTTCCGGCACATCGATCTGCGCCCCAGCGAGATCAGCAAGACGATCTCGGAGACGCAAGGCCGGGTGATGAAGTACTACGAGAACATCCGCGTGGTCTACGAGATTCAATCGAGACTACAGCAATTCAAAAACGCGACCGGCCCGGATGAAGCGACGCCGGCCCAACCACAGCAAGATCGCAAACAGCAGAAGAGCGAGCCCGACAAGAGCAAGGACGAACGCAACTACAGCCGGGAACGCGAGGCCATTACCGTGGCCGGCGGTTCCGGGTGGCCCACCCTACGCGATTTTCGTAGGGTGGGTTCACAGCTCGCTTTGAGGAGAATGTCATGAACTGCGCGGTTCACACCGATACCACGGCGACCGCCTATTGCCGCACCTGCGGAAAGGCCATGTGCCCCGCCTGTGCGCATAACGTACGCGGCGTGATCTATTGCGAAGATTGCCTCGCTCACCGCATTGGCGCCAGTGCCCCTGCGGGCGCACCTCCAGGCACAGCCGACCCGTTTGCGGTCCATGCCGTCCGCACGCCCACCGGCGAGGTGGTCGTCACATCCGGACCGAGTCCTGGGCTGGCGGGAGTGCTCGCCGGATTCTTTCCGTTCGGCGTTGGCCAGGTCTATACCGGCCAATACGCGAAGGGATTGGCGCACCTGCTGATTTTCGCGGGGCTGATTTTCGGGTTATCGAGCGGCGTCAGCGATTCTGCGCACGCCTTCCTGGGAATCGCGCTGAGTTTCTTTTACGTGTACCAGATCATCGACGCGGTGCGCTCGGCCCATGCCATTCGCCTCGGCGCGCCCCCGCCGGACCCGTTCGGGCTGGGCAAGACGTTCACCACCGGCGAGCGAGTGGACGTGAACAAAGTTCCGATGGGCGCGGTGATCCTGATCGCCATCGGCGTGCTCTTCCTCTTCGACACCTTGGGACTGTTCCCGATGCACTGGATCGGACGGCTATGGCCGGTAATCCTGATTGTGATCGGAGTGTGGATGTTCATGAAGCGGTGCAACCCGCCGGTGCCGCGCGACGGTGACATCCATGGAGGCCAGTAATGGGCGCGTACATTCCCAATCGCCGTTGTTACTGCGGCCGCTGCCGCTACCGCGGCATGATGGGCCCGGTGGTGCTGATCACGCTGGGGGTGCTGTTCCTGCTCGGTGAATTCACGCACTGGGATTTCGGCCGGACATGGCCGATCCTGCTGATCGCCATCGGCGTGGTCAAGGTGCTAGGCAGCAGCGCCGATGATTCCGCGCACGTAGCGCCGGACCTGCCGGAGCAATTGCGACAGGGATTTAACCCGGCGTCGTATCCGCCGCCGCCGCCGGTGAATCCGCCGGCGCAGGACCAACAGCCTCCGCAGGAGGTAAACCATGTCTAGTCCAACGCAGACTCCGCAAAATCCGCCGCCACCACAGGTGCCGCCGCGTTATTACTACGCCCGCCGGCGCTCGGTCGCCGGCCCCATCGTGCTGATCGCGCTCGGCGTGCTCTTCCTGCTGGGGAACATACACGTGCTCACGTGGCCAATGCTGGGCACCTACTTCGCCCGCTATTGGCCCGTGCTGATCATTCTCTGGGGCGTGATCAAGCTGTTCGAGCATTGGAACGACACGCGCCAGGGACTGCCCGGTCGCGGCATCGGCGCCGGCGGCGTGCTCCTGATCATCTTCCTTATCATCTTCGGCATGAGCGCCACCGCGGCGTACAAGGTGAACTGGAATGCATTCGGCAACAACGTCGATTTCGATAACGATTTCGCGGGACTGTTCGGCAACACGTACAGCTTCACGCAAACCGTAGAGCAGCCCTTCACCACCGGTGACACCGTGCACGTGGTCGACGATCGCGGCAACGTCACCATCAACGCGTGGGACGAACCCAAGATCAAGGTCGTCGTGAACAAGCGGGTCATCGCCAGCGACGACAAGGAGTCGAACGACATCGACCAGAAGACGCAGGCCACGATCATCACCGGTGGAAATGTCGCGAACGTGAGTGCCAACACGCTTTCCGCGGGACGGCGTCCGGTGGAGAGCAACCTGCAAATCTGGGTGCCGGAGAAGGCGGCGGTTGACTTGGCCATCGGACGAGGGGATGTGACGGTCGCGACGCGAAAGGGCGACGTGCACATTAACACGGTCCGTGGCGACCTGACCGCGCAACAGATCACCGGCGACGTGACCCTGGCCAGCGGGCGCGGCTCGGTGCGCGCGCAGGACATCCAGGGCGACGTGGCGATCAACGGTCGCGTCAGCGACAGCACCGTGCACGACGTGACGGGTTCTCTGACGCTGAGCGGCGATTTTTTTGGCGAGATGGACCTGGCGCGCATCGCCAAGGGCGTCAGCTTCCACAGCGCGCGGACGACGATGGAGATGTCGGCGCTGCCCGGCGACCTGACCATGGAGTCGGGCGACCTCCGGGTGCGTTCGGTGACCGGTCCGATGCGGGTGATGACGCGCTCCAAGGACATCCACATCGAGGATGTGGCGGGCGATCTGAAGATCGAAAATACCAATGGGCTGGTCGAATATCATGCCGGCAACAAGCTCGGTGCGATCGATATCACGAACAGCCGCGGCGACGTTCAGTTGACGCTGCCGGAGAAGAGTTCGTTCCAGGTGGAAGCACAGGCACGGCGTGGCGATGTGTCCACAGACTTCGAGGGCGTCTCTACCTCGGAGCAGCACAACGACCACGCGATGAGCGGAACGGTAGGCAAGGGCGGGCCAACGATCCGCATCAGCGACACTAGTGGCGATATCTCGCTGCGCAAGGGTAACGCGCCCGCGCCTCCGGAAAATGCGGCGGCGCCCGGCAGCCTGCCGCCGGACAAGACGCTGACGCCGGGTGGCGGCATCAGCAAACCTGGGGAGCTTACGCCGCCACGCGCTCCCAAGGCGGCGAAACCGCCCAGGGCACCGGAAAAGCAGTCGCAGTTGTAGGGTTTGTGTGGGACCGGCTGCCCTCAGCCGGTCCTACCATGAAGCTTGGATTGCAC
>JBOGLI010000519.1:0-2182 GCA_050746165.1 Terriglobales bacterium
CATGCTGGAGCGGACGAAGGAGAAGTATCCGGACGTGCCGGTTGTCATGGTGACGGCTGTCCATGACATCTCCGTGGCGCTGGCCGCCATCCGGAATGGGGCTTACGACTACATCCTCAAGCCGTTCGAACGCGAGCAGCTCCTGGCGATTGTCCGGCGTGCGCTGGAGAACCGCCGCCTCAAGCTGGAGAACCGCGCCTACCAGACGAACCTGGAGTCGCTGGTGGCCGCGCGCTCCGCTCAGTTGGAAACCGAGAAGCAGAAGGTGGACCAGGCGCTCACTCAACTGGAAGCGTCTTACGACATTACGCTCGAGGCCCTGGGCGATGCCCTCGACCTGAAGGATGCCGAAACCGAGGGTCACTCGAAACGCGTCACCGCATACACCATCGCTATGGCGCGCGCGATGGGAATGCAGGGGGACCAAATCCGGGTGATCGGCCGCGGCGCTTTCCTGCACGACATCGGCAAAATGGCCATCCCCGATTCCATCCTGCGCAAGCCCGGGCCGCTCACCCCGGAGGAGATGGCGATCATGAAGGAGCACTGCTACCGCGGGTACCAGATGCTGCGCAAAATTCCCTTCCTTGCGGAAGCCTGCGAAATCGTCTATTCCCACCAGGAGTTCTTCGACGGAACCGGCTACCCGCGCGGGCTCAAGGGCGACCAGATCCCGATTGGATCGCGCATATTCGCCATCGCCGACACCTTGGACGCGATCATGTCCGACCGGCCCTATCGCGCTGCCCAGCCTTTTTCCGCGGCGCGCGACGAGATCGTCAAATGGTCGGGACGCCAGTTCGACCCTGCGATCGTGAAAGTCTTCCTCAGTATCCCGGAATCTATTTGGCACGACCTGCGCAAAGAAATCGATTCGCAGGTGTATCGATATCCGTATACGTCGCGGCTCGCCAAAACAGCCAATTCGTAGAGCCAGCAGCACCAGAACTGAAGCCGATTATCTATTTGTGTCGGCGGAAGTTGGCGTCGGTCGTGGAATGGCTCCGCGCATCTGATTCAGCTGGCGGGCACGTTAAAACCTCAAGCGTGTTCGCCGGCGCAGCGCTGCCTCTGGCCAGTTGTGGCACTGCGCGGCATGCCTCTGCCTCTCTGCACAGCGGCCGGATACGACACGGTATGCGGCCGCTCTTTTTGCGCAAAAAAATAGCCGGACACCGGCGATCCCGCTGCGCACGTAAGAGCCCGTTACCGTTGCTTCCTTCCGGACCTGGCGGGGTTGGCGGGAGTACGTCGCGCGGGGCCGATGCCCGACACATTCAATCTTAACAGAACAATTTCACCCGCCGCGCGTCAGCCGGCGTTGCCCATGGCCTTCATGCGGCGCTGGAGTTCCTCGTCCGATACATCTTCGACGTGCGTCCCAACCGCCCAGCGGTTGCCGAATTCGTCGATGACGCTGGCGTTGCGGTCGCCGTAAAACTGGTTCTTTGGCTCGCGCTCGCTCTTCGCGCCCGCCGCGAGGGCACGTTGGTACACCGCGTCACAGTCGGGCAGGTAAAGATAGAACGAGCTGCTCTGCGCGGCGAACATGGGTCCGGCGTCGGCAATCATCAGGCGCGAGTCTCCGACCTGAACTTCGGAATGAGCGATGGTGTTGTTCGGGCCGGGAATGGAGATGATCACCTTGGCGTCGAACACCTTCTTCAGAAATTCGTGCAGGCGCGCGGCGCCGTTGACGATGATGGTAGGAGTAACGGTGTGATAGCCCTCGGGCTTGTACTGGACAGGCATGAATGCTCCTCGCGAAGGCAGGATGCCCTCGGCACGGCCGGCGGGTGCCGGCGCTACAACGGAGAAAGGATACGCCCGAAAAAGAAATGGCGCGCGCGAAGAGACGATTTAGAACTTTCGGCAGCTTGCGGGCGCAACCTTCAGCGCTGTTTCCTGTAAATCGGTCCGGTGCTGGCCGGGCGCCATACATATGCCGGACGCATTCTGCGGCCACTGAGTTTCGAATAGACTTCGGTCCCGGCAGGATCGATCTCGTTTTGGCCCGTGTCGTAGACGTCAACCACATGGTCGAGCTGCCAACTCACGATCTGCCCGTTTGGATTCAAGTATGGGCTGGCGTATTCGACCCATTCTCGTCTTAGCCCTTCTTCTGCGTCTTCGAAAGAAGACGCGCGAAGCAACACGAAACGATCCTCCGTCGACTGCAGAC
>JBOGLI010000520.1:0-4121 GCA_050746165.1 Terriglobales bacterium
GGCGAGGTTCGTGCGCGAAGGAAATATCCTCGGACGCTTTACGCATCCTCACATCGCCCACCTCAGGGACGCCGGAGTTTCTCCGTCGGGCCAGCCGTATCTCGTCCTCGAACACGTGGAGGGCGAGCCGATCGACCGCTATTGCGACCGCCGCATGCTGGATATCGAGGGGCGCGTTCGACTATTCCTCGACGTTCTGGCGGCAGTAGCGCACGCCCATTCGCACTTGATCGTGCACCGCGATATCAAGCCGTCCAATGTGCTGGTTCGCGATGACGGTGAAGTCAAGCTGCTCGATTTCGGCATCGCCAAGTTACTCGAAGACGACCAGGCGCCGGCGCTGACGCGCGCGGCCGGCCCGCTCACGCCGCAGTTCGCCGCCCCGGAACAGTTGACCAACGGCGACATTACGACCGCCACCGATGTTTACTCCCTCGGCGTACTGCTCTACGTGCTCCTTACCGGCGTGCATCCCGCCGGGCCGGAGCAGCAGTCGGCGGCGGAACTCGTGCAGGCGATCACTTCGCTGGAGCCGCGGCAGATGTCGGAGGTGGTAGATACCGACGCGCAACCCGATAGGGCCGCAACTCGCGCCGCATCGGCCGACCGGCTGCGCCGCACCCTGCGCGGTGACCTCGATACCATCGTCGCCAAGGCGCTGAAGAAGAATCCGCACGAGCGCTACCGATCGGTGGCTGCGTTCGCCGGCGATCTGCGCGCATTCCTGGCGCACGAGCCGATCAGCGCGCGTCCGGATACGCTGGCGTACCGCGCGACGAAGTTCGTACGCCGCCACCGGCTCCAGGTAGCGCTTGCGGCGGTGGCGTTGGTCGCGGTCGTGGCAGGTATTACGGGGACGCTGATCCAGGCCCGCAGGGCGCGAAGCGAACGTGACTTCGCGTTCCGCCAGTTGGCGCGTGCCGACGCCATCAACGGGTTGCAGTCCTATGTCTTGTCGGACGCGGCGCCCTCGGGAAAACCATTCACCGTCGACGCTCTCCTCAGCCGTGCCGAACACATTGTGCAGCGCCAGCATGGAGACCTCGGCACACGTGTCGAGCTGTTGATCTCCATCGGAGGGCAGTACACCGTGGCCGACGAGTACGATAAGTCCCGGCAATTGTTGCAAGAAGCGTACCGGCTCTCGAAAAACGTAGCGGATCCGGCCGTCCGGGCCAACGCCGCCTGCAAGCTGGCGCAGGTCACCTCGCGCTCGGGCGACTTCACGCGCGCCGAAGCCCTCTTCCATGAAGGTATTTCCGCGCTGCCCGACGATCCGCTGTACCAGCTTCCGCGCGTGTCGTGCTGGACGCGCGCGGCTGAGATCGCCATCAATGCCGATCGCGCCAACGATGCGGTGGCACGTGCGCAGACCGCCCTGCAGTTACTTTCGAAGTCGCCGATCCGCTCCGACCTCGACGACCTGGACAGTACGATCGTGCTGGCCAGCGCGTACAACTTCGCGGGAAAACGCGCGGAAGCCATTCGGACCTACGAGGCTGCATCGCAGCGCTTGCAGGCTCTAGGGCGCGATGACACGCAGATGGCTGCGACGGTGTTCAACAACTGGGGTGTAACTCTGCTGCGCGCCGGACAACCGCTTCCGGCCGAAGCCGCACTGCGCCACAGTATCGCTATCAGCCGTGACGGCTCGGGCGAGGACGTGACCACCTCGACCACGCTCGGCAACTACGCGCTTACCCTGTACCTGCTTGGGCGATACGACGAGGCAGCGCCGTACGCTGAGCGCGCATACGACAAGGCTGTCGCCGCCGGGGACAACATGGCCACCGATTTCGCACTGTTGCACCGCGCTCGTATTTACCGCGGACAGGACGCCCTGAGTCGATCGCGCGCAATGCTGGCGGAAGTTGCCGCGCGCATGGCCCGAAAGTACAAGCCGGGCAGTTTGCCCTTTGGTGTGCTCGCGTTTGAACAGGCGCAAACAGCGCAAGCCGCCGGCGATCTGCAGGACGCCGGCCAGTCGATCAACCACGCCCTCGATATCGTGGACGTGCTGGCCCGGACGGGGCACGCCCCGCCCGATTACCAGAGCAGGATGTTGACCGTGCGCGCCGCAATTGAATTACAACTTGGCCGCCCCGGCAATGCCGTCGACGATGCGTCGCGCGCCGCACGCCTGGCCGAACAGGTCGCGATTCCGGGCAGCAGTTCGGTGTTCGTTGGACAAGCCGACCTCGTCCTGGGCCGGGCGCTCCAGGCACAAGGCGATTCCCAGCAGGCACAGGCGGCGTTCCGTTCCGCCGTCGCGAACCTGGAACCTACCCTCGGCAAGACGAACGCCGAAGTTGTTGAAGCGCAGAAACTTGCCGGAATTCAGCAATAGATCACCACTGGCTGTCGCCTTTCCCATGCCGTTTCCGATTAACAGAGTAGAAGGAATCCGCTCGCCGGGCCGAGTCCGCCTGCCGAGCGCAGCCGAAGTGATTCGGCGTGGGGGAGGATCCAGCCGTGTCGAAACAAAAACAGGCCCGTATGGTCTTGATGTTGGTTGTGGCCGCGTCGTTATGCATGTCGGCCGCAACTTTTTTGCCGGAATTCGTGGCGTTTCTGAATCCCTCCGGCGTCTCGCAAACGTTCAACCAGACGGGCGCGCTTCATGAGAAGAACCCGTTTTTCCAGGTCTTGGGAACGAATGACCGCAGTTGCGTCACCTGCCATGCACCGTCCGATGGCTGGAGCATTACGCCGGCGCACCTCCTGGCGCGCTTCGACGCAACCCAAGGGATGGACCCTATTTTTCGCCCGGTTGATGGCTCCAACTGCCCGAGCGCGAGCGTTTCTACCCTGGCGGAGCGCCGGTCGGCGTACAGCATGCTGCTGCACAAGGGCGTGATCCGCATTTCGCTGCCGGTCCCCGCAAATGCGGATTTCACAGTCATCGGCGTCGACGATCCGTACGGCTGTCCGGAAACGACGACCACACAGTTGGCGATGTTCCGGCGCCCGCTGCCCGGCACCAACCTGCCATTCCTTACGGGCGTCATGTGGGATGCACGCGAGAGTCCTGCCGGACGGTCGCTGCACGATAACCTGAAGAGCCAGGCGCTCGACGCTACTCTCGGTCACGCGCAAGCGGCGGAAGCTCCCACCGACGCCCAACTCGAGGACATTGTCGCCTTGGAGGTCGCGAGTTTCACGGCGCAAGCTGCCGATAATTCCGCAGGGTTGCTGAATGCGCAAGGCGCAACCGGCGGCGCCATGCAACTGGCGAAGCAGCCATTCTTCATTGGCATTAACGATCCTCTCGGGCCGCCGAGCGCGTTCAATCCCGAGTCAATGACAGTGTTTTCCAAGTGGGCCAATCTGAAAGATTCGCCCAGCGATCCGACGAGCGCGGCGCGTGCGGCGATCGCGCGCGGTGAAGAGCTTTTCAACACGTTGCCAATCACAATTTCCGGTGTCGCCGGTCTGAACGACAAACCCGGCGTCCCAGCTTCCCTTGCGGGTACGTGCACCACGTGCCACAACGCGCCGAATGTCGGCGATCACTCGTCGCCGCTGGCCATCAATATCGGCGTCGCGAATTATCCCGCGTTGCCCGCGCTCGATACTTCCGGATTGCCGGTGTACACGATCCAGTGCAATACCGGCGAAATCGTGAAGACCACCGATCCCGGGCGCGCTCTCATTACCGGAAAGTGCGGGGACATCGGCAAACTGAAAGGCCCGATCCTGCGCGGGCTCGCCGCACGCGCTCCCTACTTCCACAACGGGTCGGCGGCGACACTGAACGACGTCGTCGAGTTCTATAACGAACGCTTTAGCCTTAACCTGACGGCGCAGCAAAAGTCGGACCTGGTCGCATTCCTGGGCGCACTCTGACGGCCTATGGGGAGCGGCGGAGGGCCGCCGGTCCCCGACCTGCCTGGTCGTGATGGTTCTCACACGCCGCTGTGCGCTCGCGCTGCTATATTCAGGGGCATGGCACGCAATTACGAGAAGTCACGCGCGCTGCAACGGCGCGCGGAGGCGGTCATTCCGGGAGGAGTGGATTCGCCGGTGCGGGCGTTTCGCGCCGTGGGCGGAGATCCGCCATTCATCGTGCGCGGCGAGGGCGCGCACATCTTCGACGCCGACGAAAACGAGTACATCGATTA
>JBOGLI010000521.1:0-2380 GCA_050746165.1 Terriglobales bacterium
GCCGTAGGCGTAGTGATAGCGCTTCGCGGTGGGGGTGAGTTCAAGGGCCTGGCGCGCGTCGTCGGCAGCGCCGTCGAAATTGCCGGTGCGAAAGCGGGTGATGGAGCGATAGGCGAACTGCGGCGCCTCCCACGGGCGGATGGCTATCGCGCGCGAAAGATGATTCTCCGCTTCCGCGTTTGCGCCCGAGGTGAAGTAGAGGTAGCCGAGGTTGTAGTTGGCTTCCCAGAGATTGGGCACCTTCACCAGCGCCTGGCGCAGCAGTTCGGCGGCGCGCGGGCCCTCCTGCTGGTTGCGAATCAGGATGATGGCGAGGTCCACCTTGGGTGTGATGTTGTTGGGAGCGACGGCGAAGCCGCGGCGATAGAGATTGAAGTCGTCGGACCAGATGCCCTGGTCGGCGATGCCGCTGACCAGGTACACCAGCGCGATGAGGGCGACCGCGACGAGTTGCGCGCGCGGAACGATGGAGTCATTCGTATTGCCGATCTGGCGCAGGGCGACCGCAAGCAGGAGCACGAAGCCGACTGAGGGCAGATAAAGATAGCGATCGTGCACGATGTCCCATGGGGGGAAGACGCGGATATAGAAGACGGGGAGAATCGTGGCCAGCATCCACACGGCGCAAAAGCCGACGAGGGGATCGCGGCTGCGGCGCGTCCAAACAATGAGCCCGGCGATGATTGCAGCGACCACCAGGAGCGGCACGAAGAAATTGAGCAGACCGACGGACTCGAGCACGGAAACATCGTAGAAGCCGCTCAAACCGATGGGCACGACGAGCTGTCGCGCATAGAAGGCGAGCATCGCAGGCCAGGTCAGCACCGTTGCGCTCCACGATTCTCCGCCAAGCGGGTGGGCCATGCCGCGCAAGACAAGCAATCGGCAAACAAAGTACAGCAACGCCACGGCGGCAAAGGGGGCAACGGAAACAGCGGTCGAGCGCAGCTTCTCGCGCGCAGAAACACCGGCGGGCGCGAAAAACCATACTGCCGCCGCGACGACTGCAACCATCATGATGCCGGTTTCCTTGGAGAGCATGGAAGCGGCGAAGAAGAGAAGCGAGGCGGCCATCCACAGCGGCTGTTTTTCGTCGCGATAGCGAAACCAGCAGAGAAGCGACGCGAGGAAGAAGAGCGCCATCAGCGGGTCGGTGGCACCGGAGACCCACGCGACCGCCTCGATGTGGATGGGATTCACGGCAAAGAGTAGCGCGGCGAAGGCAGCCGTCCACGGGTCGCGGGTGAGGCGCAAGGCGACGCGATAGACGAGGAAGGTGACGGCCACGTGCAGGAGCGCGCTGGCGATGTGCCAGCCCATCGGCTGGAGTCCGAACAACGTGTGGTTCTTCAGGAGCCAGACGAGGAAGAGCGGGCGCCAGTAATTGCCGCCGAAATTCGGATCGTTGAACGCCCAGACGTGATGCGTGAACAAGCTGCCGAAATGCTGCCACGATTGAATGGCGCCGTTGAAGCGAATCTGGTCGTGATCGTCGAAGACGAAGCCGAAGCCGAATGCGCGCACATACGCGAGGAAGGCGAATATGCAGGCCAGCACGGCGGCGACGCGCGGTCCGTGGGAGCGCTGCGCCGCATCGGGTGCGGCGGTTGGCCTAGCGGAGGACATACGGGAAGGTGCATTGTCGCACGATTTCGGCGCGTGCGCCTTCGCGCTGTTGTGGGTACAATCTACGGTTCACTTACCGTCATTTTTCGAATAAGGATTTTTCCATGCCCGAAGCTACCGTACAACGCGCGCCGCACACGCCCCCGCTGATCGCCCTCAGTGACGACGAAAACATGTTTCGCGACAACGTCCGGCAGTTCGCCGACGACGCCATCCGGCCGCTCTCCCGCGAGATGGACGAAAAGGGCGTCTTCGATCACGGCCTCATCGAGCAGTTCTTCAAACTTGGGCTGATGGGCATCGAGGTCCCGGAAGAGTACGGCGGCGGGGCCGGAACGTTTTTTGAGGCGATCCTGGCGGTGGAGGAGATGTCGCGGGTGGACGCCTCGGCCGGGGTCGTGGTCGATGTGCAGAACACGCTGGTCAATAACGCCCTGCTGCGTTGGACGACCGAAGAACAGAAGAAACGCTATCTGCCGCGCATGGCGGCCGACACGGTGGGCGCGTACGCATTGAGCGAGGCCGGTTCCGGCTCCGACGCGTTCGCGCTGCAGACCCGCGCCGAACTGAAAGGCAGCGACTACGTCCTGAACGGACAGAAACTGTGGATCACCAACGCCAAAGAAGCAGGCGTATTCATCCTGTTCGCCACCATCGATCCCTCCGCTGGATACAAGGGCATCACCGGGTTCATCGTGGAAAAGGATTTCCCCGGCTTCACCGTCGGCAAGAAAGAGGACAAGCTCGGAATCCG
>JBOGLI010000522.1:0-2237 GCA_050746165.1 Terriglobales bacterium
GGCGATGCGTTTCTAGTTGTTTGGTATTCGTTGCTGGTCGGAGTGTGGTCCCGGCTGCCCTCAGCCGGGACAAGTCGAACAGCGCGCAACCGCCAGCGAACAACTAACAACGAACAATGATTCCCATGAAGAAGCTGCTCATCATCGTCGTCGTGCTCCTGGTCGCGCTCGTATTGTGCGGTGCGCTGGTGGTGTACCTGCGTCCGATTCGTGTGATTTCATATTTCAACCGGGCTGAGCTGGCGCGGGCCGGATTTCGAAAATTGAAGGTAGCCACTCCGTTCGGCACGCAAACGGCATTCGTGGCGGGTTCTGGCCCGACGCTGATCTTCCTGCATGGAGCAGGCGACAATGCCGGAACCTGGGCGAAGGTCGCGCCTCATTTCACCAATCGGTATCGAGTGGTCGTGATGGACCTGCCCGGACATGGCGAAAGTGACCCCGTCGACGGGCCGCTCACCATGTTGGACATGGCGCGGAATATCGAGTTCGCGACGGCCGTGCATTCACCGCCTTTTATCATTGTCGGTAATTCGCTCGGCGCGTGGCTCGCGATGATCGAGGCCGAAAACGCGCCCGACAAAACCGCGCGGGTGGTGGTGGTCGACGGCGGCCCGATCATTGGCGAGCGTCCGGATCTGGCGAAAGTACCGGCAACGCGAGAGGATGCGCGCAAAGTCTGGGACGCGATCCTCGACCCCGGCTCGCCGCGTATTCCGGATTTCATTCTCGACGACGTCGTACGTCAGGCACAGCGCGGCCCAATCGGGCGCCTTGCCCGTGCCGGCGACATGCCGCGGTTTCTCATGTCCGTCGACCGCGTACAGCATTTCCCCGTCCCGGTGGACCTGCTGTGGGGAGAGTCGGACCGGCTGGTACCGGTTACTTACGCTCGGACGTTGCAGGCGGAACTGCCGGCCGCGCGCTTGACTACGCTGCCGCGCTGCGGCCATATCCCGCAAGCAGAGTGCCCGATTGCGTTCACTGCGGCTTTGGAGAAAGTTCTCTTACAGTCGCCGCCGGCATCGGCTGCCGTCCGGGACACCGCGTTACAGGCAAAGCCGTGAATGCCGATCTGCTTGGCGAGCGGGCTCGGCTCACGCCCGACAAAACCGCCCTCGTCTTTGTTCCCACCGGAGAGCGATTCACCTACGTGCAGTTGAATGTCATGTCGTGCGCGATGGCGCGACGCTGGAACGAACTCGGAATCGAGAAGGGCGAACGCGTCTGCATCCTCGCCGAGCCCAGGCCGGAGTACGTGGCTGCATTGTTCGCAGCGGCGAAAACAGGCGCGGTGTTTGTCCCCCTGAATTCGCGCAACACGGCGCGCGAACTGGCGGAGATCGTGAAGGACTGCGCGCCGCGGGCGATCGTGTATAGCCAGGCGTATGCCGCGGTAGCGCGCGAGTTGCAAGAGCGCGCTCGGCCCGTCCCTACGGGACTCGATGAAATAGTAGGTGCGGCAGACCCAGGACTTCGTCCTGGGCTACCAGCGTACGTGCCTCCGGCACTGGGACCAGACGACCTCTGTTGCCTGCTCTACACCTCGGGCACGACGGGGAAACCGAAGGGCGTGATGATTCCGCACCGGCAGGTATGGGCCAACGCGGTGAACACCGTGCTGAACTGGCAGCTTCGCGACAACGACGTGGCGCCGGTCTTCACGCCCCTTTATCACGCGGGCGGGCTGTTCGTCTTCTTAACGCCGGTGTTCGCGATCGGCGGAACGGTGCTGCTGCATTCGCGCTTTGACCCTTCAGAAGTCTGGCAAGCGATCGAGCGTGAGCGCGCGACGGTGGTCTTTGGCGTCCCGACCATTTTCAAGATGCTGCTGGAGACGCCGGAATTCGCGCGGGTGAAGCTCGATTCGGTGCGCTGGATGATTTCGGGCGGCGCGCCCCTGCCGCAGTACATCATCAGCGCCTACCAGGAGCGCGGCGTCACCTTCAAACAGGGTTACGGACTCACCGAGGCGGGCGTCAATTGCTTCAGCATGACCGCCGAGGAGTCGCGGCGGAAGATCGGGTCGATCGGCAAGCCGATGATGGGGACGGAGGCGAAGATCGTAAGTCGGCTGTCGGGCAATTCAGAACCCGAGATCCGAGAGCCGATAGCCGACAGCGAACGCGTGGGAGAGCTCTACTTGCGCGGTCCGCACGTCTGCCGCGGATATTGGAACAATGCTGCAGCGACCGCGGCGGCGCTCGATGCCGACGGATGGCTGCACACCGGCGACC
>JBOGLI010000523.1:0-3355 GCA_050746165.1 Terriglobales bacterium
GGCGCTGCTCCCGCGGTATTTCAGCTCAATTACGAGTCGTACCTCTATAACCCCGCGCAGAAGGAATTTATTCGCTCGGCGAAGCAGGCGTGGCTGGGATCGGAAGCCACCCTGCGCGACCAGCGCAATACTCTCCTGTTGGAAACCGCGCTCGATTACATGCAGCTCGACAGCTATACGTCGCGCCTGAATCTGTTGCAAGGCCAGCAGCAAGACGCCGACCGGCTGGTACAAATCGTCACCGAGCGCGTGCAGGCGGGCGTGGACAACGACATCGGTTTGACGAGGGCGAAGCTGCAGGCGGCACAAGTGCGGATGCGCGCGGCCAACACCGCAGGAGCGACCGACGTGCTGCGCGAGCGGCTCGCGCAACTGACTGGGCTTACGGCAGCTGCCATCAATACACAGACCGAATCGATCCCGCAGGTTCCGGACATCAGCAGCGAGCCGGGCGTGGTGGCGGATGCGCTGCGGAGTAATCCGGCGATTGAGGCAGCGACCAAACAGGCGGAGTCGGAATCCCTGAAGGCGAAGGGCGAGCACCGGGCGATGCTGCCGTCGGTGGATGTCGTCGCCGACTATGGGTATTTCACCCGCTACAACAACTACGATCTGTACTTCAGCCGCTTCCAGCACAACAATGCGACCGTGGGTGTGGCCATCCGCTTTCCCTTCCTGAACTTTCCCCAACGCGCGCGAGCCGAGCAGGCCGATGCGGACGCGGTGAAGGCGGACCGGCAGGTGGAGGTCGCGAAGAACCAGGTCTCCGCGGAAACCTTGCGGCTGGCGCGCAGCGTCCAACAACTGGCCGCGGCCGGCGAGGTGGCGAAGCTGGATTACCAACTGGCGCAGGCCGAGGCGCAGGCAATCCAGGCCCGGGTGGAAGCTGCGGCGCCGGGCACACAGGGACAGCCCGCGCCCAGTCCGAGGGACGTGCAGGCGGCGAAGATCCAGACCGGGGACAAGTATTCGGCGTACCTGGATGCGTCGTTCGCACTGGAGAAGGCGAAGCTGGAACTGCTACGGGCCACCGGCAAGCTGGATTCGTGGGTAACGCCAAAGGCTACCCCCTAGCGGGGGAAGGATTTAAAGAGTAAATTCCGCCGTTGGGGGCGTCTAATTTACCATTCAGGTAGGCCTGATTCGGCCTAGGGCCGTTTTCTGTTACATTGGGCGGATGGGGTACCCCGGTCCGGGCTGGTAGGTGGGCCGGGCAAGATGGAGCCTGAGCAGGCGGCGTGGAGTTGCGGAAGACGCTGCGAATGTTGTGACGACGAATTGAATCGCATGCCATTGAAAACGTTATTCCTCAATCCACCGTCATTCGAGAACTTCGATGGCGGCGCCTCCTCCCGTTGGCCCGCAACCCGTGAAATCGAATCGTACTGGTACCCAGTCTGGCTGGCGTACCCGGCCGGCATGCTGGAAGGCTCGCGGCTGCTGGACGCGCCTCCGCACCACGTCTCCGCGGAAGAGACCATCAAGATTTGCGGCGAATACGATTTCCTGGTGCTCTTCACGAGCACGCCCGGGTTCCCTGGCGACATCCGCCTGGCCACGAAGATCAAGGAAGCGAACCCGAAGATCAAGATTTGCTTTGTCGGGCCCCACGTGACCGTGCTGCCCGAGCGCAGCCTGCAGGAATGTCCGGCGATCGATTTCGTGGTCCGCAAGGAATTCGATTACGCGACGGTGGATTTCGCCAACGGCAAGCCGCTGGCGGGGATTCCGAGCGTCACCTGGCGGGATGCGAGCGGCAGCATCATCCACAATCCGGATGGCCCGCAGATTACCGACCTCGATGCGCTGCCCGACGTCACCAAGGTTTACAAGCGCGATCTCGACGTACGGCGCTACAACGTTCCCTTCCTGCTTTATCCGTTCGTGTCGCTATACACGACGCGCGGCTGCCCGGCGCAGTGCACCTTCTGCCTGTGGCCACAGACGCTGAGCGGACATCCGTGGCGCAAGCGCTCGTCGGACGCGGTCGCCCGTGAAATGGTGAAGGCGAAGGAATACTGGCCTTGGGTAAAAGAGTTCTTTTTCGACGATGACACCTTCAACATCCAGAAGGCGCGCACGATCGAGCTGTGCGAAAAGTTGAAGCCGCTGAAGATGACCTGGTCGTGCACGTCGCGCGTGACCACCGATTACGAGACGCTCAAGGCGATGCGCGAAGCGGGCTGCCGATTGTTGATCGTCGGCTACGAGTCGGGCGATCAGCAGATCCTGAAGAACATCAAGAAGGGCGCCACGGTCGAGCGCGCGCGGCAGTTCACCAAGGATTGTCACAAGCTGGGACTGAAGGTGCACGGCGATTTCATTCTCGGTCTGCCCGGAGAGAGCCGCGAGTCGATCCAGAAAACCATCGCCTTCGCCAAGGAACTGGACGTGGAGACGATCCAGGTGTCGGTGGCGCACGCGTATCCCGGGACCGAGCTTTACGATTACGTGGTGAAGAACGGGTTCCTGAACAAGCACAAGATGGTGGACGATAAGGGCCAGCAGCTCGCGCATATCGAATACCCCGGCCTGCCCGCGGACGAGGTCATCGACGCGGTCCACCGCTTCTACGACGAGTATTACTTCCGTCCGAAGGCAATCTTCCGGATCGTGAAGAAAGCGTTCTTCAACAACACGGAACGCAAGCGGCTGTACGTCGAGGCAAAGGCCTTCCTGAAGACGCGGTCGAACCGGCGCAAGTGGGCGCGCGACCAACGGGCGCAGCAAGAAGTTGGGCCGCCGCCCCCGCAGAACATTACAAAAGACAAAGAGCCGAGTCCTTCGATCGAGCCCGCGAACGCCTGAGCGACCGCGTGTCCTTCCGCAAGCAAGTTATCCTGGCGGGCGTGGTTCTGTTCGGCGCCTTGGGCGATACCTGCCTGTCGCGAGGGATGAAGCAGCTCGGCGGGGTTTCGCCCGGCCGCTGGACGGAGGCGGTGACTGCTGTTTTTACGCCGTGTGTGGCGCTTGGAATCCTGCTGTTATTCGGATTCTTTGCCTGTTACCTGACGGCCCTCTCCTTTGCCGACCTGACCTACGTACTGCCGGCCACCTCGGTCGGATATGTCCTGATGGCGCTGCTGGCCAAGTTTTTTCTGCATGAACAAATCTCGCCGTGGCGGTGGATGGGAATCGCGCTGATTGCGGTTGGCGTGGGCGTTGTGACCGGCGGCCCGGCGAAGACCCATCAGCCTCCTACCCGGGAGGACGCGTGAGGTACACGTGGGCGGCAATCGCGGCTGTCGTTATCACCACCGTCGCGGGCGACGTGCTGGTATCGCGGGCCATGAAGCGCACGGGCGAGCTGGGCCACATCTATGCCGAGCGAGGTATGGCGGCGACGGTGAAAGCC
>JBOGLI010000524.1:0-3220 GCA_050746165.1 Terriglobales bacterium
CATTATCCAGGTACCAGAGGTTGACGTAAGGGAGGTCGCGCGCCAAGTCCTCCTGGACCTTGGCGTAAACCGTGCGCCGCTTCGCCTGGTCGGTTTCGCTACGCCCGGCCGTAATCAACCGGTCGACCTCGGGATTCGAGTAATAGCTGCGATTGGCGCCCTTGGGAGGCATGCGGTCCGATTCGAATGCGTACTCGAAAATGTCGGGATCGTTGTTTCCGCCCACCCAGCGTAGCGAGTACATCTGGTAGGCGCCGCGAGTCACATCAGAAAAAAAAGTGGCGAACTCGAACGTCCGGATGTCGAGCGCGATGCCGACGTTCGCAAGCTGCTGCTGCAGCACCGCTGCCAGCAATCGGGTCGTCTCCTCCGTCGAAGTCTTCATGGTCAGGTGGAAACGAATGCCGTTGCGCGCCGGATACCCCGCCGCATCGAGCAACTGACGCGCCTTCGCCGGATCATAGGAATACGGCCAATCATTTTCGAAAGCCCATGACTGCGTCGGAAGCACGCTCGCTGCCGGTTGCGCGAGATCGTGCCAGAGATAGTGGATGAGCGGGCGCACGTCGATCGCATAAGCAATCGCCTGGCGCACGCGCACGTCCTTCAGGATGGGATCACGCAGGTTCAGCGCCAGGTACTGGTAAAGCGTGCCCGGCGATTGCTCGACAACCAGGTTGGGCTCGCGCTTGAGCGCCACCGCCATGTCGGCGGTCAATGAATTCAGCGCGACATCGGCGGAACCCTTTCGCAGTTCCAGTGCGCGCGTCGTCGTATCGGGCACGACATCGAAGCGCACGCGCTCGATCTTCGCCGGTTCCCGCCAGTAGTGATCGTTACGCGCGATCACCACCGACCGGTCCTGCTCGTTGCTTACCAGCCGGAAAGGTCCGCTGCCGATTGGGTGTTGCCCGAAATCGGCGCCGCTGCCCGCCGGCACGATGCCGATCGCGCCATTGGAAACGTTCCACAGCAGGCTCGACCACGGCTGCTTGAGATGGAAGACGACGGTCAGGTCGTCCGGTGCGTCGATGCGGTCGATGTACTGATACGTACCACTCTTCGTGGTCCGGATCGAGCCGTTCAGGATCGAGTCGAAGGTGTACTTCACGTCACGCGAGGTGAGCGGCCGGCCGTCCTGGAAGTGCACGCCCGGATGAAGATGGAAGACGTACGTCAGCGGGTCCGGCGTATCCCAGGAATCCGCCAGCCAGGGCTTGAGCTGAAAATGCTCATCGCGATGAACCAGCGCGTCGAAGAGCAACTCGTCGATCCGTTCGGAGTAGGCGTCGATGCCAATGCGCGGATCGAGGTTCGTCGGGCTGCTCTCGATGATCATCACCAGCGTGTGCGGGTCGGGCTTGCGGGAACAGCCGGTCAGCAAACCGCAAAGGATGCAAAGGGCGCTAAGGAGCGCGCATGGGATAGGAAGCTTCATGAGCAAATCGGTATTTCAGTATGTCAGTATTTCAGTATCTTCAGGTGTCCGGCAGGCAGGCTGAACTCCGAGATACTGACATACTGAAAAACTGACGTACTGATTTACTGACATACTGAAATACTCGTGTCTCACGGATACGAGATTTTTCCCAGCACCGCCCCGCGTTCCGCACCGGTGGCGGCCGGAATATTGCCGGGCAGGCGTTGCCACGTCTGATACGCAAGCACTGCAAACGCCACGGCCTCCTTGCTCTCCGAGGGAAGTCCAAAATCGTCGCTGGTGCGAAGGTTGAGCTGAGGTAGGCGTTCCCCAATCATGTTCAACAGCGTCCGGTTCTTCGACCCGCCACCGGAGACGATCAGCTCGTGGAAGAATTTCTGCGGCCCGGCCGACGCCGGCACGAACATTCCCACCGCAGCCGCGATGGAATCGGCGGTGAGAGCCGTGGCCGTCGCTACCACATCTTCTTTTTTCGCGCCACGGCACATGGTGAGCAGCTTGGCCACGTACTCGCGCCCGAACTCTTCGCGGCCCGCGGTTTTGGGCGGCATGCGCCGGAAGAACGGCGCTCGCAGCAGCCGCTCCAGAATGGCGGTGAGCGGCTTACCGCGCGCCGCCATGCGCCCGTCACGATCGAACGGATCGCCAAACAATTTAGCGGTGACGGCGTCAATCACCATGTTGCCGGGACCGGTGTCGAAAGCGATCACTTGTTCAGGACCCGCGCCCGCGGGAATGGCCGTGAAATTCGCAATGCCCCCGATGTTCTGCACGATGCGCCCACGGCGCTCGTTGCGGTAAAGCAGGTAATCGAGGAAGGGAACCAGCGGCGCGCCAACGCCCGCGGCGGCCATGTCGGCCGGGCGGAAATCGCTCACGACCGGTGTACCCGTGCGCGCGGCAAGGATCGCCGCCTCGCCAGTCTGCCACGTGCACGCGATCTCTCGACCGAGATACGGACGCGCTTCGCCCTGATGATAGAGCGTCTGGCCGTGGCAGCCGATGAGCTCCAGCTTCAACTTCGCGCCCTGCGCTGCCGCGCGGGCGGCATCCGCGTACAGCTCACCGAGCAGGAAGTTCAGGCGCGCCAGGTCGGCGACTTTCGCGGCGCGCGCATTCATCGCCGCTAAAACTGCGCGGCGCACGGTCGCCGGATAGTCGGCGTGGTGCTGCGCCAGCAATTCCAGGCGCGTGCGGAAACCACGGCCCATCAGCCGCACGATGGCGACGTCAATGCCATCGGCCGAAGTTCCGCTCATGATGCCGGCAACGATCATATGATTTCTGATGTTCGATTTCTGATTTCTGATTCGAAACCACACCGATTTCAATTCAGAAATCGGAAATCAGAAATCAGAAATGGTTTACCGCGCTGCTTTCTCCAACCTCACTCCTTCATTCAGCTCCCAGATGCACCGCCGCATTCGGTCCACGGTTTTCTGCGTTGGCTTCGGCGTGCGCCGCCCGAAAAGTTTAGCTTTGCTCTTCAGTGCCAGCACGCGCTTCGCTTTTTCCGCGATCAGTGCGGCGAAGCGGCGATCGCGCTCGGCAGCCGACAGCACTGCCTCGTAACAGCTCCAGACCTTTTCCTCGTTGTGACAAATGGGAAAGAGGTCGGAACCAGCCTTCAGGCACTCCACGGCGGCATCTTCGATCGATGCAGCCGCCAGCACGCCGCCCATCTCCAGGTCGTCGGCCATCACCACGCCCTTGAAACCGATCTTCTTGCGCAGGATGTCGATCATCCACTTCTTGGAGAGCGACGCGGGCGTATTGTCC
>JBOGLI010000525.1:0-3478 GCA_050746165.1 Terriglobales bacterium
TACAGGTTGGCGGTGTCGATGTCGTCGGCACCCCCGGCGAACGTTACCTGGCAGATGAACGCGCTGACGATGACGACGGCGGCGCAAACGTTGCAGGCGACAAATACATACGGAAGAACGACGGAGACGCTGAACGTGCTGGTGAAGAACAGTGTCGCGGCACAAGTTTTGTCCGAAACAATCTTTTTTACAGCGACGGCAAATTGATGAAGACCCGATCCATCTCGCGACTGATCGTGCTGCTGGGCCTGATGCTCGCGACCGTGTTCGCGCAGGCGCAGACCACCGCGTCCGGGACATTGAACGCGAAGTTGGTCAACAAGTCGGGGATCTGGATCGTATTCAACACCGACGCATCGGGCGTGACGTTAGGCAATGCGGGAACTTCGGCGGCCTCACTGAATTTTGGGAATGTCGCGATGTACATGACGACGCCGCCCGCGGGAGTGGCACTGACACGTACAGCGACGAATTTCACGGTTGGCACGCCATTCGATGTTTACGTTGGAATCGGGGGGACCACCTCGACCAGCTACCGGTTGCAGGCGAGCGTGCAGACCGCACCCGGCGTGTACACCTTCAAGGTTGACAGCATCACGCTGACGACGACGGCGGCAACAGTTGCCGCGGCGGACCCGAACTACGGGGCGAATGTGCAACACACGATGTACCTGACCGTACCGGCCACAGCACCCGCCGGGGCGGTCAGCAACACAGTGAATTTCACAGTAACGGCAAATTAGAGCTCTGGCAAAAAAACAAAACTGTTTCAAGGAGAGACTGCAATGACGAAAGCAAAACTGTTCACCCTTTTCCTGGCGGCTGCACTGGCAATGCCGGTTCTGTCTGCCGCCCAGAGCGCGAGCGGCACGTTGGCCGTGAGCGCGACCGTGCAGAGCTCGATCAGCATGGTTTTCAACAACGACATCAATGGCGTAGCACTTACCGGCTCCGGTTCGAATGCCGCGACCCTGGACTTCGGCAACATCTCGGCGTACGGCACGTTGTCGCCGAAGGTCGGCCGGAGCGTGGGCGCCAGCAGCTTTACGGTGAGCACTCCGTTCGACGTGCTGGTCAGCATGGCCAACAGCTCCAGCGCGGATTACACGCTGAAGGCACAGCTCAATTCGGCCGATGCGTTGAACACCTGGGCGTTGAATTCCACGACGATCACGAATGCCGCGCAGGCGACGTTGGCCTCAAACGGCAGCTACGGATCCTCAGCGATGTACACGTTGGCCCTGACGGTGCCGTTCAGCAGCTCGGCTTCGTCGATCAGCAACACCATCAACTTCGTCGCGTCGGCGAACTAGTTGAGGGGCAATGACAGGCGTGAAGCGAATTCGTTGGGCCTGGCTGTTCGCGATCAGCGCGACGCTGCTGTCGGCTGCCGCAGCGCAGAACGCGCAGCCAGGCGATCCAACGGTCCGGAACGCCGTTCGGGCGAAGGGCTCCGACGCGTCGTTATGGGTAAGTTTCGTTCCTGTTCCCAAAGGCGCCCGCGTCCGTTCGATTGCGGGGCAGGGCACGCTGGAACTGGGACGGATGTCGTACCTGAACGGGGCGAGCGAGGAAGGCGTCAGCATTCATCGCGCTGCACGCACCTTCACGGTTTCCACTCGTTTCGGATTACTGGTCGGCGATCCCAGTATGCATGGCACCGCCAAGCTGGTCGCCGTCCTCACACAAATTGAACCGGCCATCCTAGTGACGGTTGACGGCGTGAACCTGTCGTCATCGGCGGAAGTCATCCAGATGGCCATCAAGTATGGCGTCGTTACCGAGCATCAACTCGAGATCGAGATCCCGACATCGATGTCCGGCGCGGCGGCCCAGGTAGCGAATTCCATAGCGTTCCAGGTATTTGCGAACTGATCCAGGCAGAGCGAAGGCGGAGAATCCCATGACGGAAACAAAGAAACTGATATCGGTGGTGATGGCGGCATTCATTCTCACCGGCACGATTGCTCGCGCACAGATGGCAAAGCTTGGGGACGGCCCGGCAGTGACCGGAAATCCGGACAAGACGGCGCCGCTCCCGCGCACCATTCCCAAGATTTCTCCGGACGCGATCAAGCCGCCGTCGTTGTCACTGAGCCCGGCGGTAGTAATGACGAACGGTTCGTTCGGACAGAGCATCACGCAGACGCTGATGCTGACGAACGGCACTTCACGGCCGATGGCATTCGACATGGTCGCCGAAGACGCAGTCGTCCGCGACGGCAAGCGGGTATTCGTTGCTGCAGGCGAGATGCCGGGAAGCATCGCGGCAACCGCGGTCTTTTCGACGCCAATGGTATTGGTGCAGCCGTTCTCGAACGCTACCGTTGATGTCCGCTTCACCGTGCCGCAAGGGACTAATGTTCGCGCCGTGGTCGCGCTGTTCCGCGGCACCGACAAAATTCCATCAGGAAGAGGCGCCGTGTCGATGACAGCGTCCCTGGGAACGCTGATCACGTTCAACATGAGCAACCAAATCCACGTTGCCGCCGACCCGCTCACGACGATTGGCCAAACCGATGTCACCAACGCCGTGATCGGCGATTGGGTCACGAATACGGGCAACGAGCCCGTGATTCCCGCGGGTATGGTCGCGGTCCTGGATTCGACCGGCGCACTTGTGAGCAAGGCCGAATTGCCGGCGCAGCGGCTGTTGCCGGGAGAGCGGCTCGAATTCAAGGCCGAATGCCCGACAGCCCTGCCCCCAGGATCGTATCGCGTCCTGGCGTCCTACGAGTTCGAAGGTCAAACCATCACGAAGACAGGTGAATTGACGGTACGATGAAGCGGTTCCTCCACCTTCTGATATTCGCTTTGGCGCTCTGCCGGTTCGCGACCGGCCAGAGCGCCACAGTCGTTTATCAGAAGACGATCGATGTCTCGGTTCCCGGGGCGACGGCCGCATACACGCTGGACCCGCTCAACGCCGACGCATCTGCTGCGAATGGCATCGTAAGGATTACGGGCAAAGGGCCAGGATCGGCTACGGTCATGGTGGTCACAGCGGACGGTGTGCGCACACTCGCGGTGACGGTGCTGCAGCCGCCTCCGTCCTATCCCGCTGGATTTGTTCCGCCAACATTGATCACGAATTATGGAGAGAACGGGACCTACGAGTTCCGTTATTCCTCAGACCCATCGCAGTGGCAAAACAATCTCGACCTGATTTGGCACAACGGGAGCCGGCGAACGCAGTTGCGAATCAATAATGCCAACCTGTTCTCGCCATCAGGATCGGAGTTGACGTTTCCGACGGTCTCGTACTCGTATTCGTCGGCGACCCGGGCATTCACGGTGCTCGATGACGAGGTGAATAACTCGTCCTTGACTGTGAACGACACGCTGATTCGCGGTTTTCATTACCGGCAGGGCGGGTGGGACTTCCATTCTGGCGTCACTTCGCAAACCAGCTTCCGCGAATTCCTTCTCGCAGCAAACACCGAAGCCGTGGGGGGCATCAGCCGTTCGTTCCGGTTGA
>JBOGLI010000526.1:0-4356 GCA_050746165.1 Terriglobales bacterium
GATTTTCTCACTCACGCCGTATTCAACCGGTTGGTTCTTCTCGGCGACATTTTCTGCGACCTGAATTTTCGCCGGCTGAAGGCGCACCATTGGGAATTCCTTTCGCTGATCCGGAAGCTCTCGAATCCGAAGCGCGGAGTCGAGGTAGTGTGGGTGGAGGGCAACCACGACAAGGGGCTGACCGACGTCATGTCGCACCTGGTCGGAGTTGAGGTGTACCAGGAATATTCGTGGCGCTATAACGGGCGCCACTACCTGGCGGTGCACGGGCATCAGTTCGACCGCTTTCTGGTGAACTGCGCGCCCATCAGCGCACTGGGCGAATACCTGTACCTGCAAATCCAGAAGATCGACTTCAAGAATGGACCGATCGCGCACGTGCTTGATTCGCTGAATTCCCGGTGGCTGAGACTGACGCCGAAAGTCGCGGACGGCGCGCTCGCGCTGGCCCGCTCTAAGGCCGCCGACGTTGTTTTTTGCGGCCACACGCACCAGGCATTCGAGTGTGAGAGCGAAGGCGTGCGCTACGTCAACATCGGGTGCTGGATCCACGACCGACTGACGTACGCTGCGATTGATGCGAGCGGCGTAAAACTCGCCGGGTTCCCGCGCATCTCAGATGAGAACGATATGCGAAACGGCGGGAAAAAACTCCACGGCGCAGAAGCACTGCGCTCGGCCTCTTGATGCGGACCTTAGGACTGGTGGTTAACGTCGGCAACGGATACGGCAGCCGCAAGGAGCGGCGCCTGCAGGAATTGCAGTCGCACCTGCGGCGATTCGGGGCTGCGGTGCATGTGTTCCGCACGGGCGCGCCCGGCCTCGCCGGGTCGGTGCTTCGCGCTGCCCTAGCGGGCAATTGCGAGGCGCTACTCACCGCCGGCGGCGACGGAACCTTCAACGACCTGTTGCAGGCGGTGGCCGGCAATGGCTATGACATACCCATCGGGGTGCTGCCATTCGGTTCCGGAAACATTCTCGCGCAGGACCTCGGCACGAGCAGTGACATGCAGCGGCTGGCTTCCGACTTGCTTCGGGCGGAGGTGCGTCCGGTGGCGGTGGGCCGGATGCGGGCGCGAGAAAGCAGCTCGGTCGTGGAACGATATTTCGGCGTGGCCGCCGGGGTCGGCGCCGACGCCCGCGTCATTTGCGGCGTGGACGCCCGCCTGAAGGCGCGGATCGGCATCGCCGCGTATTACGCGGAAGCCATGCGCCAGCTCCTTTTCTCGCGCGAGCCCTTCCCTGAATTCATGATCGAGTTCACCGATTCGCAAACCGGGCAGAAGCGCTCCGAGCGTGTAACGCAAGCTGTCGCGGAGCGCGTGACCTACTTCGGCCGATGCCTGGCGGGGCACAACGGCCACGGCCTCCACACCAGGGAGTTTCGCCTTGTCCTGTTCAAGACAAATCGCCGCTCTGTCTTCGTGGGTTACGGCGCGCGCATGGTCGCGTCGAAATTTTCCAGGCGATCGCAACCGATGCGCGATGTGGAAATCGCCCACGCGCGGCAAGTTCTATTCCTGCCCGTCGACGATTCTCGCGCGCCGGTACTGGCCGAGGTCGATGGCGAACCGCTCGGCCATCTGCCTGCGGAAATAGAGATCGCCGACCGGCCAATTCGGTTGCTGGTCGCGCGGGCGGACGAAGCCGGTTCCTCTCGTTAGCCGGCCTGCTACTTGCCCTTTGGATTGGGCGTTGCGGTGAAGAATTCGCTCATGCTTCTCGCATGCGCCGCGCGGCCGGGAAATTCATCGATTCCGAGCACCTCCAGCGCGGTGCGCAGCACCGATTCATGGTGGTAAAGCTCGTTGGAACGGGTACCCGGCTTGATCCGTGGGCTGATCAGGATCGTCGCGACATGTCCCCCGCCGTCGCGGCGCTTGTCCTGCGGACTGAAACGCCAATCGCCGTCGGGCCCGGTGGCGCACGCTTCGTCGAAGGTGATGATCAAGAGGCTGTTCGCGAATGGGGGAGAGTCGATCAGCGGGCCGATGTTTTCCTTCAGCCACTTGTCGGCCTGCTGCATCGCCGGGTGATCGCCGCACGGAGCGATGCCGGTTTCGCCGCCGGGCGGATCGTTGTGCGCATCGTCGTAAATGTTGGGGACGATGAACCCAAAGTCGGGCAGCTTGTCGTCTTTGATGTCCTTCTGAAGTTGCTTGAAAGGGACAATGTTCTTGCGCTGATCTTTGTTGTCTCGCACCGATTCGTAATAGGCGAACGGATCGTGACGCTTCGCGTATCCCTTTTTGTTTCCGCCGATGTAACCCGCGTGCGGCAGGCTCTCCGCGTAGGACTTCCAGGTTCTCCCGTACTTCGTGAGAATGCTGGCGATGTTCGGCACATCGACGTCGAACGGATACAGATCGGCCGCAACGCCGTAGAACAAGAAGCCCGTCCCCTTGCGGCCCGAGGTCAGGTAGAAGTAGTTATTGATGGAGGGATGGGTATCGGCAAAGTAGTTCGTGGCCAATCCGTAGTTGTTCGCAAGCGAGTTGAGATACGGCATATCGGCGGTGTTGCCGATGACCTTGTCATACGTCTCATTCTCTTCGACGAGGACGAAGACGTGCTGGAACTGCGGAACTCGGGCGGAGTGCGCCACTTGCGCGCCGGCAGCGGTTGCGAAACAAATAAACAGAATGATCGCGAGCGACGAGGCTTTCGAGCGGACGTCCATCGAGTTTAAGAACACATCGGCACGCGCGAAGATGCTCTTTTTCGTGCGATACGCCGACGGAATGGCCGAAAAGCGTCACGTTATGCCGCGCTTCGCAATGCACGAAGGTCAGTGCGGAAACGCGGCACGCCATGGGAAAAATCGAGCGCTGCGGAATGGGCGAGACATCGCCACCGCCGCTTCGCCAGTCGAAACTACTATGGGCCACCAAGTCGTAGCGTTGCTGGTTTTCGGATTAGCCATGGTCCATGGCTGGCTTTGGAGCGTCCAGGAGCGGCGGAAAGCCGTTCAAGCCGCATACGACGAGATCAGGAAGGAAGTCAGGCGTGAGCGCGGCAATCTGGATCGCAGCTAAGACAAAGTCTTTCGAGTGGCGTCGGATCTGGCCGACTTGGCGCAACCGTAAAACGCCATTGAATGCGAACTCTGGTGCCGCATCCGCAGGGCACCGGCTGGCCTTGGTCGGCAGCTACGCGCAACGCGAAGGTCTCGACCGCGCCGCCGAGGAATTTGCGGCGGCCGCTTTTGGCCACGACGATGCCGTCTTTGTCCGCGCAACTCGTCCTGCCGAAAGCGGGCTGTGGAGCAAACTTTGGGGTTGGGGACGCGCCCGCGTGACTCGGGACGCGCAGGTGGAAACGCTGGGGCCCGACATTTCGCTGGATACGAATCCAGGCGATGATTTGCTGAATGCCGGCGGAGGGTTTGTCCTGGTGCGGTGCGCCGCGCGGTTCCATCAAGCCTGCGAAATCATCGAGCGCACCGGCGGCCGCGTCGGATGCATCGCGACTGCGAACCACTGAAGCGAATCAGAATCACCAATCACCGCTCGCGCGCAATTTCTCCGCGCGCGCTTGCTTCCGCCGAAATTAACCAACCCGTCATTCACCTGTAACCAGACGTTAACACTCGCTTGGTAAACCTCACATACGAACAGAGAAACGCGGTCGACCATAGTGGCGGCAGCGTCCGCAGACAAAACTTAAAGCGCGCGCAGATGCACGGCGCCGCACTCAAGTGAGGAGAGTTGCGCAACATGAAAGCCATTCTGTACTCGTGTGGGGCATTGTTGCTGAGCGCAGCGATGCTTCCGGGACCGGCGGCCCAGGCGCAAGCCGCGGCCGGCCAGAACAAGGACTCCGTGACCACGTCGGAGATCCAGCAACTGCGCGATGCTCTGGCGGCGCAACAGAAGCAAATCGCCGAGCAACAGGCCAAAATCGACGCCCTGGCCAAGCAAGTTCAGACCCAGCAACCGCACGCGCCGAACCTGGGCGAAGTGGCCAGCACGACAGGTATGGTTCCTGCGTCGACTACCTCCACAACCGAAGCAGCGCTTCCGGCGACGCTCGGCCAGGAGCCCAGCAAGTAATCTCCCGGCGCGCAGGCTTCCGACTCCATCGTTCTTGCGCAGGGCAAGCTCAAGATCGGCGCTGTCGCGTATGCCGACTGGGGATACTACGCCGGCACCGGCTACGGTCCGGTATTCCTGGACACGCCGCACACCTATCCCGGACACGGCAACGACGGGTTCAACGCTTTCGAGTTGAACCGCACGTACCTCAACGTGGTTTATCAACCGACGGATTGGTTGAGCTTCCGCATTACCCCCGATATCTATCGCGATATTAACTCGGCGGGTGGCCAGACGATCGGCAACACGACCTGGGGAGCGA
>JBOGLI010000527.1:0-4423 GCA_050746165.1 Terriglobales bacterium
CCTCATTCCTCTGCCGCTGCAATTGGGAATTCGCGTTGATAGGTTATCCGCCAAAATGAGTTCCTTTGCATTCAAGGAATGGAGAGTCACTTCTCCGCAGTTTCCAAATCTAGCGTGACACGACCGCCGTTGATCAGGACGGCGCCTGAGTTGAGCAGTTGCTGGCCGGTGCAGGCGGAGTTCGCGTAGCAGCGTAGTTGGTCGAGCGGCAAGATGAATTCAACCGCCAGCGCCGCCGGGGCAGACGAGACTTTGACCGAAGCACTGAAATCGACGCCGTCGAAATCCTTAGCGTTGGGAAAATAGGCGACGAGCGGGCGCACAAGCCGGGCAATGTGTTCATCAAACGCGAGGGCGGCCAGTTTGTAGCGCGAACTTCCGGCGAACGTAACATCGAGTTGAGTATTCATGGGTAACTGCAGGTAGGCTCCGTTGCGAAAATCGATGAAACTGGGGGCGACGTACGGAACGAATTGTGCCTCGGAACCCAATTCTCGCGTCAGGCGAGTAATGACGGAGTCGTACTCCACCGCCAGATTTCCGAGCATGGAGCTATTGACGATGCGCGGCGGTGGCTCCGGCAAGCCCAGTAGCTTCGGATTCACGGTCGGGTCAATGGGGGCCGCCACGGAGGACGATTCCAGGCTGACGGTTTCCGTGTGGGCCGGCTTTGGTACCTCACGGGGGCGCTCCGAACCTTTTGGAGGATCGCCGGTCAGCCACATCATGAAGGGATCGCCATCCACAAAGATCCGGCTGTCGAGCACAGCCGCCTGTTGCTGGTCGGTTGTTGTGGCTTTGAGGAGACGCTCGGCCGCGCCACGCGGGAAAACGAACACCACGTTTTCGGCGCGCTCGGCGGTTACTCCGATCACCTTGCCGCGAACGTGGTGCGAGACTTCAAAGGCGTAAGCCTGGAACCCGGATGCTCCGGCAAGGCGCGGCTCCAGTATGCGTAGCAGCGGCAAAACGACATCGTGAAAATCCTGCCGGACGCGGTGGTTGAAATCCATCGCCCGCTCGGAATACGAGGCAAAGTAATTGCCGGTGACTTCGAGCACGACCTGGCCGTTGTAGGTGTCGAAGCGGATCGAGCGCTGGTCCACCTCGGCTTGCTGCGGCTGCTCGACATCGAGCACGCGGCTGAAGAAGAACGGATAGGGGAAGCGATGGCCGCGCGCCTCGGCCGCGAACTGCTTGAGCTGATCGAAATACTTGTCCTGCAGCGCCCGCGTTCCGTCCTCCGGCATTTCGGAAGGCGAGAGCACCTGCGCGCCGGCCGCGGCGATCAGCAGCAATACCGCCAACGTTACGCTAATTATTTTTTGCATAAACGATCCCCTTCGCCGGATACGGCGGATCTGCAACAGCACGGATATACGCGACGAGCGCCTCAATGTCTCCCTTGGAAAGCGTGTAGCCGTAGGGCGGCATTTCCGCCGATTTGTTCAGCGCCGCGCCGCCATGCGTGATGATGGATGCCAGATCGGCATCGGATATTTTGTTGAGCGCGTCGCCTTCGGTGAAGGCGTGCGGCTTCGTATTGAGGTTGTCCATGTTGGACACGCGCTCGGGCGTGGACTCGGGATTGTGGCAACGCGCGCAGTACTGCTGGTTCAACGCGCGGCCATGCCCTTGCTGGTAATCGAGCGCGATTTCTTCCAGCGGAAGCGAGTAGCTCTTGCCGCTTTTGTCGCGAGTGACGGCCATGAGTTGATAGCGGCCGGGCTCTCCGCCGAGCGTAACGTTGGCGGTAAACTGGCCGCTCGAATCCGTCAGGCCCGCGGCCGGATCGAAGGTGACGCCATCCACCGCATGCAGGTCGACGTAGGCGCCGGTAACGCCGTTCCCCTGCGCGTCGTTCACCTGCACCACGATCGGCTGATCCAAGATCGCGCCGGCCGCACTGATTTGCTTGCCTCCGCTCACTTCGACGATCGCTGTGCCATACGCAGTTGGCGATGGCTGCACGTTGTGCGCGGCATGACGGTTGCAGCCCAGCAGAAGCGCCAGCGAGCAGGCAATCAGGGCAATGCGCTTCATCGTCCCACCTCCTGCGCTGCTTGGACAGCCGCGGTCTTCGCGCGTGGCGCCTGTCCTTTCAGCGATGAGAGAAATGCAGTGAGAGCCCGCGCGTCGTCGTCGCTAATGTGCTGATTGGGCTCGATGGTGCCCGGACGCAGCGCTTGCGGGTCCTTTAGCCAGTGGTACATCCACGCCGGCGTTAATCGCGACCCGACCTGCGTCAGTGTCGGGCCGATGTAGCCCTTGTCTTTGTTCGGATCGACGATATGGCACGACGAGCAGGCGTACTTGGAATAGAACAGTTGTCTTCCCTGCTCCACCATCGCCGGCGGATAAGCGGCCGGCATCGAGTCGCGATCGAATGCCGGCGTTTGATAGACCGTCTCGATGTAATCCGTGAGTTCCTTGATCTCGGCATCGGTGAGGTTGAAGCGCGGCATGCGGCGAATCAATGCGGGCCGCAGCGTGTTGGGGTTCTTCAGGAACGCGGTCAGCCACTGCGACTGTACCGAGCTGCCTTCCAATGACAGGTCGGGCGCCATGTCGCCGCCGCGCCCATTGATCGCATGGCAACTGAAGCAGCGCAGGTCGGCCATCAGCTGTCCCGCATGTCCGGCAGGCTGATAGTTCGATTGCGGGCGAGCCGCCACCCGCAGCGATGGCGGTTGCGACTGCGCCCGGTCGGTGAGCGAGAGCAGTGCGGTCGTGAGCGCGTCGATCTGCTGCGGAGTCAGCGTGAACTGCGGCATCTTCAGGCTAGGCCCGAAGGCGCGCGGGTTGCGGATCTTCGCGGCAATGTAGTCGGGAACGGTGTGGCGCACGCCCTCGGCAAAGACCAACTGCGCCAGCGAGCGGCTGCCGACATGGCTGAGATCGGGTGCGAAGTTGTCGGGCTTCTTGACGCCATTGATCTCGTGGCACGACGCGCAGCCGTATTCGTTGACCAGCTTTTGGCCGTGCGCGATCTGCTCGCGGGTTGCTGCCGGAACGTTGACGTTGGCCAGCAGGTCAGAATTCGTCTTTGCTTCCAGGAACCCGGCCAGCGTCTGGATTTGCTCCCCGGTGAAGCGGTAGTGCGGCATCTTCGTGTCGGGATCGTAATCGCCGGGATTCCGCAGCCAGGCTTCCAGCCACTCCGGCTTGACCTTCGTACCGACGTTGGTGAGTTCGGGGCCGACATCGCCGCCCACCATTCTGCCGGCCGCGTTCTGCACGGCGTGACACGACGCACAGAAGGATTCGCCATAGAGCGACGCCCCGGCAGTGGGGTCGGCCGCTTTCTGCGCGACCGTTTTTTCGCCCGCCGGCAGCGCAATAGGTGTGCTTTGCGATTCAAGGAATGCCGAAACGTCGCGCGCGTCGTCGTCGCTCAGGTTGAAATTCGGCATGGTCGCGGTGGAGGAGTACGCCTGCGGGTTCTTGATCCAGGCGTAAATCCATTCGCGCGTGGTCTTCTGCATGATGTGCTGCAGTGAGGGCGGATCGTCGGCGCCCTGCATGACGGTACCGTCCGGCTGGCGGACGGTGTGGCAGCGGACGCAGCCTTCGCGCGCCAGCAGTGCGCGTCCGTAATTCAGTTGCGGCGTGCCCGACAAATCGGACATGTGGCACTGGCCGCAGGAGGACTCGATATACTTCGCGGGCAGGATCGGCTGTTCCCAGGCAAGCGTGCTGGAATGCGCTTCCGCGACAGTTGTGGCAGGCCCCTGGCCGCGATGGCATGTCGAACAGCCGAAGTCGGTTAGCTTGTGCGGCATCGGCGGATGAGGACGAAACGGTTCCGTGCTCACGGACGACAGGCTGGTTTCACGCAGAGCGACATGACAAGTTGTACAGCGGTCGACGACGCCTTGCTCGGGAATCCATATCTGCTGGATGCCGGGCTCAAAATGGCGCTGCAGGGTAACGGCATCGGCGCGCGTGCGAATGAGTTGGACGTACTGGTTCTGGTAGTGACGCCAGTCGCTGAAATGATTTTTGGCCGGAGCGATGGCGAGCGAGACTAGGAAGACGACACTCACAATCCCGAAGACTCGCGCACTGTCGCCGAAGAGTTTTTTGGGCGGCGTCATATCAATACCCCTGCCAGGGCCAGACCCAGGACCAGCCTGGGCCGCGGAAGAAGGTTCCAACGGCGGTCAAAACGACGAGTTCGCAAAGGAACCAGGTCATGATCCAGAAGGAGATCGGCCGTGCAACGAGCCAGCGGCGGAAACGGCCCGGTGGGTCGGGCGCCGCCACCGCTGCCGTGATCATGAATGCCGCAACCAGCAGAGTCGGTCCCAAGGCGACAAGAACATCAAACACGACCAGGAAGATCGAGAAGGCGATCACCACCGCCGCGAAAATCTGCAGCCGCCGCATCTTGTTCCGCAACCAGAGCCCTTCGGATTCAATG
>JBOGLI010000528.1:0-2409 GCA_050746165.1 Terriglobales bacterium
CTACTACCCTCCGCGCGGCGACCACAAGGAGGGCTGGGACAACATCGACATCTTCGGCTGGCTCGGCTACCCGATGCAGATCAAGGTCGATTTCTTGTGTCGCGACTCGATCCTCGCTGCGCCCATCGTGCTCGACCTGGTGCTCTTCATGGACCTGGCGCAGCGAACTTCCGCTCTGCGCGGCATCGGCATCCAGGAGTGGCTCAGCTTCTTCTTCAAATCGCCCATGACCGCGCCCGGTCTCTATCCCGAGCACGACCTGTTCATCCAGCTCATGAAGCTGAAGAACACGTTGCGCCACCTGAAGGGCGAGGAGCTGATCACGCACTTGGGACTCGAATACTACGACTAGGCTCATGGCGCATGGCACATGGCGCAGGGCACAGGGCGCAAGGCTTGGGGGTTGATGTTTATGAGCGGAGTTTCTCGATGCGCGGTGATCAAAGATCTCCCATAAGCCATAAGCCATAAGCCATGAGCCATGAGCCCTGTGCCATGAGCCCAAAGCCCAAAGCCCAAAGCCCGACAGCCCGACAGCTTTCCCCAGCATCGAATTCTCCATGCACCGCCCGTGCTTGGGGACCCTTTTCGCGCTCTTCGTAATCCTGTTTCCTGTTCTTGCCGGTGCGACCGCCGGTTCGTTTCGCGGCGTGATTGTCAGCGGTCCCAACGACCAGCCCGGATGGATCTGGGTCAAGGGCGCGCACTCCACCCTCAGGAAAGTCGAAGTCAGCCGCGCCCAGGTGGTTTATGACCAAGCTGTGCCCAGCTCCGATCGCCAGCCGCAGCCGCGTAAATCCATAAAGTCGGGGGTCGAGGTGCGCGTGACCGCCGAGCAGGACGGCCACGGCGAATGGCGCGCCTCCCGAGTCGAAATCCTCAACCTGCGCGCCGCCGACCCTTCCATTGCACCCTCGCCGTCCGATCCCGGCCGCTTCCGGCGGAGCTGACCGGCAACACACTCCTTTTCTGTAACCCGGCATTCCGCTTGCGCTCCCAAAACCTAGCAACTTCTTTCCTTCCGCAGGGTTGTGTAAATACAGGCGGGATGTTGCACGAACATTTCACGTCGCGGGCAACGGCAGCAGCATCCAATGTGGAGGAACGTTGCTGTATCCCGCTGGAATCCCCCTATGAGCGGCCCGGACCGAGGGTATAATCGAGCTACCAGCTCCGTTCCAACGCAGCAAAGGAAGTGTCCCATGAAGCTCCGCGCCTACACGCTGATCGTGGCCCTGACCATGACCACGATCGTGCCTTATTCTTCGGCGCAAGACACACAGAAGCCGGCGTCCACCACCACGTCGGATTCGCAGTCGCAGTCCACTACCAGTACGGACCCGCAGGCCAAGACCACGACGAGCACGCCGGATTCGCAGGCGAAATCCACCAGCTCGACTCCCGCCCAGCCGAACCTTGACCAACCGGTTCCCCAGGTAGCCAATCCGCCCGACGAAACACACGACAAGGGCAAGAACGATATCGACGCCATCGGCAACCGCAAAATCGGTGGCCGTGGCATCGGCGACTGGTACTCGATCGAAAAAGAGATTGCGATGGGCAAGGAGTACGCCGCGCAGATCGAGTCGAGCGTGAAACTGGTGCAGGACCCTGTGGTCACCGAGTACGTGAACCGAGTCGGCCAGAACCTGGTGCGCAACTCCGATGCCCAGGTGCCCTTCACCATCAAGGTGATCGACTCCGACGAGATCAATGCCTTCGCCTTACCCGGCGGCTTCTTCTACGTGAACTCGGGGCTGATCCTGGCGGCGGACAATGAGTCCGAACTCGCCGGCGTCATGGCGCACGAGATCGCGCACGTCGCCGCGCGTCATGCCATGCGGCAGATGACCCGCATGCAGATCGCCCGCCTCGCCACCATTCCGCTGATCTTCATTCCCATGGGCGTGGGCGCCTACTACGGCATCCAGGCTGCCGCTAGTCTCGGCCTGCCCGTGGCCTTCATGAAGTTCTCGCGCAGCTTCGAGGCACAAGCCGATTACCTCGGCCTGCAATACATGTACAAGTCCGGATACGATCCACAATCGTTCATCGCCTTCTTCGAAAAGATCCAGGCCACGGAGAAGAAGAAGCCCGGCACGCTGGCCAAGGCTTTCGAATCGCACCCGCCGACTCCGGATCGCATCGAGAAGAGCCAGGAAGAAATCGCCAAGGTCCTGCCCGCTCGCGATGAGTACATCGTTGATACGTCCGAGTTCGACCAGGTCAAGGCGCGTCTGGCGGCCATCGAGAACCGCCGCAAGCTCACCAGCCCCGACGACAAGGACCATCCGACGTTGCGCCGCACCGCGCAGGGCAACGATAAGGATAAGAACGGCAAGGACAGCGGCGACGATCGCCCGACCCTCAAACGCCGCGATAACGACTAACCATTGGGTGGCCCACCCT
>JBOGLI010000529.1:0-2956 GCA_050746165.1 Terriglobales bacterium
GTGTAGAGCTGCATATTGCGGATCTTGTAGCGCCCGCGCACGTATTTGCGGCCCATCTTCGGCAGGTACGGCGCGCCAATTCCGGGGGCGACGATCTGTCCGCCATGCGAGTGTCCCGAGAGCTGGAGGTCCACCGGATAGAAGGCGGCATAATCGGCGAAATACGGTTCATGCGCCAGCAATAGCACCGGCTCGTCTTCCGGAATCCCTGCCAGCGTTCGGTCAAGATCGGCGTGATTGAAATAGGCGCAGTCGGTTCCCGCCAGCCACAGCCGGGAATTGCCGCGCTCCAACGGCACGGCTTCATTACGCAACATGCGGATACCGGCCATGCTGAGCGCGTCGGAAATGCGGTCAGGATCGGTGCCCCAATCGTGATTGCCGAGGATCGCGTACACGCCGTAGGGAGCGCTCAGATCTTTCAGGATCTGTGCGCAGTCCTCGATCCCGTCGGCGGTGCGCTGCCCGAGATGAAACAGCCACGTGCTGGTCACGTAATCCCCGGTCAGAACGATGACGTCGGGGCGCGCATCGTTGACGGCCTTCACTGCGGCGGAAATTTCACGCTCGCCGGTGTAGGGACGGAAATGCAAATCGCTGATCTGCGCGACGCGGAAGCCTTCGAACTCCGGCGCCAGCCGCGGCAGCCGGAAATCCATGGTTTCGGTGAGGATGGTCGAGGTTTCAACGACACTGGCATAGGCGAAGCCGGCGGCTGCGATGCCGCAGGTCAGGCCGAGCCCGCCACGAATCCATTGTGCAAAGATCTCGCTGTTCACGAAGGTCCCTTGGGCCGAGGGGCTGAAGAGCAGATCAGTCCCGGAGGTGCTTGCACCCGATTAGAAGCTGCTGCTCCGGCGCAAGTGGCCCGACTAAAATTGCGTAATCCGTAAATGAGGAACTCTGAAACCCAGCGTATCACCCTTCTATGAAGTATTGATTACAGCAACTCCGCAAGCGGGGCAAGTTACTCGCGTCATACCCGCGAGGTACACTAGCGGGTCGAAATCCAGTATCTCAGTATTTCAGTACGTCGGTAATTCAGTAGGACAGCTCGTGGCGAGGATACTGAATTACTGAAATACTGAAAAACCACAGATTAGAACCTCAGGCCCTACTCTGAATTTATGCCTGAACGTCTCGGACTCATCGCCGGCAATGGACGCTTCCCCATGCTCGTGCTCGACGCCGCGAGAGCGCGTGGGTGGGAAGTCGTGGTAGCGGCCATTAAGGAAGAAACGTCGCCGGAAATCGAGAAGCACGGCGCATCGGCGGTGCACTGGATTTCGCTGGGCGAGCTGTCGCGGCTGATTGAAACGTTCCAGCGTGAGGGCGTGCACAAGGCGGTCATGGCCGGGCAGGTGAAGCACAAGCAGATTTTTTCCAGCATCCGGCCGGACTGGCGCTTGGCCAAGGTGCTGCTATCGCTGGGCACGCGCAATACGGATTCGCTCATTGGCGCGGTCGCCAAGGTCCTCGCCGACGAAGGCATTACGCTGATGAACTCCACCGAGCTGCTGGAGCCGCTGCTCGCCCGCGCCGGAGTTCTCACCCGCCGCCCGCCTTCGGAACTGGAGCGGAACGACCTCGCCTACGGACGGCAAGTGGCCCTGGCGCTGGCTCACTACGATATTGGCCAGACGGTAGTCATCGCGGGCGCCGCATGCGTCGCCGTCGAAGCCATGGAGGGGACCGACGCGACCATCGAACGCGCCGGGCGGCTGATGCAGTCAGTTTCAGGTTCCGTTTCAGAAGGGACGACGCTCAGCCGCGATCTGACGGTGGTGAAGATCGCAAAGCCGAATCAGGACATGCGCTTCGATGTGCCGGTTGTGGGAGTGGCAACGATCGAGAGCATGCGGCGCGCACGCGCCACCTGCCTGGGCGTCGACGCCGGGCGCTGCCTGCTGCTCGACGGCGATCGCGTGATCCGTGCCGCCGACGAAGCGGGAATCGCCATCGTCGCCGGGGAGGAAACGGCATGAGAGGCATGGCCGGAGTGATCGACGACATCCAACGCTCGATCGAGGGCGAGTCGTGGCAGGGACCGTCGATCCGCGAAATTCTGGAGGGAATCGGCGCCCGGGACGCGGCGGCACACCCGATCGCGGATGCGCATTCAATCTGGGGACTGCTGTTGCACGTGACCGCCTGGATACACGCCTGCGATTCGCGCGTCCGCGGCAATATCACCGAACTGGCCGGGGAGTCGGACTGGCCTCCAGTGCACGATACGAGTGAGAGCGCGTGGAAAGCGGCGTTCGAAGATCTTCGGCGGGCGGAAGCGGAACTCACCGCGACCTTAGGTAAGTTGCGCGACGACGATCTCGATGGTCCGGTGCCGAATCGGCCGTACGATCGCGCACACCTGCTTCACGGTCTGGCGCAGCACAACGCCTATCATGCGGGGCAAATGTCGCTGCTCAAGCGGGCCCTCAAGAACTCGAAAGGAGGGGCGCAAGCATAATGCCGCGATCGTCCACCGATATTCTTCGCGTCGCCGTAGTCGGCTGCGGCGCCTTCGGCAAGAACCACGCGCGCGTTTATCGCGAATTGCAGGACAGCGGAGCGCCTCTGGAATTGGCCGGAGTGGTCGACAGCAACTTCGCGCGAGCGGAAGCGGTCGCCTTGCAGAACAAGACGCGCGCCTATCCGGATATCACCGCCCTGCTCGAGGATGTCGAAGTGCGCGCGGCGTCAGTGGCGGTGCCTACCGTGCATCATTCGGCGGTCGCGCGCGAGCTGCTGACCCGCGGCGTGGACGTGCTGATTGAAAAGCCGGTGGCGACCACGCTTGCCGAGGCCGACGAACTCATCCAACTGGCCCGCCAGCACCGCCGCGTGGTCCAGGTAGGACACGTCGAGCGCTTCAATCCCGGAGTACGCGCGGCGGCGGCATTGGTCACCCGCCCGATGTTTTTCGAAATCCACCGGCTCAGCATGTTCAGCCCGCGCG
>JBOGLI010000530.1:0-2578 GCA_050746165.1 Terriglobales bacterium
AGGTATAACCGAGCAGCAGCACCAGCTGAAAGAACACCAAACAAGCCGTCCACACCCCCGCCGATCCACCGAACCAGGGAAGTATCTGTTTTGCTATGATGGGCTGCACCAGGAACAAGAGGAACGACGACAGCAGGATCGTGAGCGCCGGTGCAAGCATCGATTTGCCTCTCAAGGTCTATTCCATGGGTATTGGTGGGATTCGGTCTCACCGCGATTCTCGGGGCGACTTTGCTCCGCTACCTCATCACTTCGAAATCGTCGGCGCCGCGCGTACGACACGACGATATCTGCCATCGCAATAGCTTACTCCGCAGCGGCTCCCCCCGCATTCTCGAGCAACGCGCTCACTGTCCCGAGGCCGTCGCCCGCTCGTTCAGCAGCTCATTTAGCGCATTGTCGATGAACCCGATGTCAGTGGGGTTCACGCCAAGACCAGCCACGTGTCCCCAGATGGAGGGGATTGGCCGCAGTTCTGCTCGAGGCATCTGCTGAACTTCAAGTTCGTTATCACGCACGCGAAAGTAGAGGTCGGTCGCGCCGGGCATTACGATGGCGCGGCTCTTGATGGCACCCAGCGCCGCCTTGAGATCTCTGCGATACCTGACGTTGTCGCTGATGTCCGCGTTCTGCCAGGTCCACAGCATGGCCAGCAGATCGTTTGCATCCCGCTGTCGGAAATAGCCCTCCGTGAATCGCACAGTGTCCTCGACCGAAGCGAGCCCCAGCTTGCGGTACTCCTGTTCCCGGAAGAAGTCCTGCGAGAAGGCCCAGCCCGCGTACACGCGGCTGAACGCCCGCAATCCCTTGACGGGCGGTCTGTCATACCAGCCCTCGGCGAAGGCCGCATCGGTCGTCAGCGCTGCTTTGACACCCTCGAGGAAGAGATGGTTATGTGGCGAAGTCCGCGCGGTTCCGCAGATCGGCGCGAGCGACTGCACCATGTCGGGATAAAGCGCCCCCCATTGAAAGGCTTGCTGAGCGCCCATGGAGTATCCCACGACCAATTTTATCCGGTTGACGCCGAGATGATCGCTCACCAGTCTGTGCTGACACACGACGTTGTCGTAGAGCGAAATTTGAGGGAAGGCAGCGCGCTCGAGCGGCGGCGCTGTATTGCTGGGCGATGACGACAATCCGCTCCCAAACATGTTAGGGACGATGATGAAGTACTTCGACGCATCCAACGCGCGACCGGGGGCCATCATCGCCTCGGTGTCCGTATGCTGGCCGGCAAAGCAGGTCGGCATGAGGATGACGTTATCGCGTACGCCGTTGAGCTGTCCGTATGTCTTATAGGCGAGCCTCGCCTCGCGCAACGTGACGCCGCATTGGAGTACCACGTCGCCCAACTCGAGGATGTCATAGCTCGACGTCATTGGCCCTCGCGCGAATTGCCGCAGAAGTCCGCTCGGTCTTCGATCCAGCAGCTTGTAACCCTCTGTCTTTGCGGGGCAATCAGGGTCAGCCCGCAGCCTACGCCTTCTCGGGGTAGACCGCGAGCCATATGCCGACATGCATCACCAGCACGCCCGGCAATCCGGGCGATGGTGGCGATGAAGCCGGTCGCGATCAGCGCGAAGGCGGCGATCCACGAAGCCGCGCGGGAGCTTCGCTTGGCGAGGCGCTAGTGTTTCCGCGCCGCGAGAAGTTCAACCGGGTGCATCGCTCGGAACTTGGCGGCATACACAGCGGACAAGGCCGGTTGATCGACCCTGGTCACGGCGTCTTCGATTGCCTGGTTCACACAGATATCCTCGTCCATCTTGGAGGCGAGATCGCCGCGATCCAGCGGCGAGCACAGTCCTCGGGCGGCGTCGCGGATGCGGCTGTAGAGCGCCGCGGCGCCCTCGGGATTGGATATATTGAGATCTCCAAATTTCACAATTACGCTGGGCGCTTCGGGGCTGTTGGCCGCGCCGCACACAGCGGCGAAGCTCGAGGCCAGCGCGCTGAAAATTACGGCGGCGATCAGGCGGCTGGGATGCTTGGCGGTAGTCATCGTGTTCATGGCTGTCTCCTGTGGACTTGGGCAAAGATTCATCCGAGATTTCCGGCTGGTTCTGCTCCGCCGGCTCTCGGACAGACAGTGCTCCGTAGCGCGACTGGAGTCCTGACAGCGACCTGAAAGTAACCTAGGGATTCTCTGAAATTGAAGGCAAATGGCCGGACGAGGCGCCCCTCGCGGCTGGTGGCAAGCCTTGCGTATGATTGTCATCGCGTCGAGAATGTCGCAATGACGCGAAAAGAGCTCTTCAATCAATAAACTACAATGCCCCTGTTGAATTCACCGGGTCATTCCTTGTTCCGGATTGCTGACTTGCGGGTGGATCCGGCGCTGGATGAGATTCTCAAAGATGGCCACACGATCAAGCTCGAACCGAGGGCGATGCAGCTGCTGATTTGCCTCGCCAAGCGCCCGGGGGAGGTGCTTAGCGTCGAAGAACTGCTGGATCTGGTGTGGAAGGACGTGGTCGTCAGCCACGACTCCGTGTACGCGGCGGTGGCCGCCTTGCGTCGAACACTTGGCGACGATCCGAAGAACCCCACGTACATCGCCAACGTGGTACGCCGAGGC
>JBOGLI010000531.1:0-5376 GCA_050746165.1 Terriglobales bacterium
GTATTCCACAGCCCCGTTTTTTGTCAAGCACCTTGGTGGGGGTCTTGGGCAAATAGTTGCGCATGGAAGTCCAGGGAGGTCGCACGCGGACAGTTCGACCGGCTTACCGGTATTCGGCTTCCACATCGAATTCGGCAGGCCCGCCCGGCAGCGTTATCGAACTGTCGGCTGCGTTGAAGTCGCTGTACTGCTTGCCGTTGACGCGGACTTGCTTCAGCCGCACTGCCCCTGGCGCGCGGAGGTAGAGCCGGATGGCTTTGTATTTTGCGCGCTCCGGGGCTTGAATGCGCGCTGAGATCGATCCGTTGTGCAGCTTCGATTCGACCGTGAACGACACGTCTCCAAAATCGGTCGGCGCGCGCTCGACTTCGATCTTCTTGCCATCTTCGAGCCACGAGCGCGGCGTACCCCGGGCGAGGTCGAGAATGCCGGTATCGAGATTGTCTTTCCTTTCTTCCAGGATGAGCATGAAGCGGAGCAGGTCCAGCGTTTCGGCATTGGCGGCGGAATTCGGAAACGTGTATTCCGCGCCCACCAAGCCGCCGTCACGAGTGTTGTAGCCGATGAAAGGCTCCGCTTCGGAATTCACATACGTATTTCGACTGGCGTCGAAGGCCAACCGCGAATAAAAGCCAAGCAGGAACCGATCGACTTCGCCGCGCCGTAACGCGTAGGCGTAGTAGCCGGCGTTGTAGTTATCGTTGATCCACCCGATTGGGGAGCCTGGACGATTGCGGGCGCGGGTGCATCCCAGGACAAATCCGCCGCGCTGCTCCAGGTACTGGGTCATCCAGTGCGCCAGTTCATCATCGGGATTGAAGAAGTTGTAGTGCAGCTCCATGTCCACCCAGTAGTGGTAGTAGGAGCCTTGTGGCTTCTCGCCGAAAAGATTGTCGTAAGGCTCGGGACCGAACTCCGGACTGTCGCGGAAATTCAGCGTTTCCAGGGGCACGAACGGCGGCTTTCCGGACGCGCGAATCACGCTGTTGTTCATTGCCCGCAGGATCGAAGCCCGAAAGTCGGCGGCCTCATCCAGGTAGTGCCGGCCGCGCGCGAAGTCAATGCCGGTTGCGACCAGGAACTCGCCGAAATCCTGCAGTCCCTGGCAATTAGTGATGTCGTGCGCGATTACGTAGTTCGAAGTGGCGGCGGCGCGAGAATCCACCGCGGGACGCGCCTGAGGCAGCAGGCCCCATTGCAAGGGTTTCTCGCCCGTCGCCGGCGTCATGGTGGTGTGGCGGTCGCTGACAATCTCATCGGCGACACGAAATAGCTCTTCCTTATTCTGCGCGAAGTAGTCGGCGCGTCCGGTCAGCCGATATTCCTCGTAAATGAGGAACAGGGGCATGGCCCGGCGGTTCTGATAGCGATATCCCGCGGATTTGGGGTCGATGCTGGCCGGGATGAGGTAATTCAGCCATCCCTCGGCATCCTTGCCATAGCCATAGCGCGCCATGCTGATGGCAGCGAAACCGTCTTCGAATGGAAAGTAGGAATTGTTGTATTCCAGACCAGAGCCGTAGGTGAATTGTGCGCCGTCTCCGATTACGAAATTCTGCAGAAGCAGCGCCCGCCACATGTCGTTGACACGCTTTTCGGGAACATTGATCTGCGTGCCCTGCGCGAGGAGGTGTGTCCAGAATTCGCGCAGCCTGACGTGAGTAGCCGCGAATTCGGGCGCGCCCGCCGCTTTCATTTCGTTCGGAGCTTCCGGCGCATAGGGGATGGTCAGGACGATGGTGGCGGTGGCATGCGGCGCGAGCTGCACCCGCTGCGTCAGCCGCTGGCGCGCGGTGTCGAAAGTAGCTGGTTGGTCGGAAGCGAGGATTACCTTTCCCGAGGAATCCAGCAACTCGTTGGCCGAAAGGGAAGGGTGCGCTCCGTCGATGAGTGTCACGTCTTCATGCAGTTCGGCAGAGCGCGGCGCGGCCGTCTCATTCGTCATTTCAAACTGAATGAATGCGGTGTCCTGACTCTGTCCCGGAAGCCGGTCGGCTAGCGCGGTTTCCCGGTAGCGCACTCCGTCAACTATGTAGGTGGCCTGCAGGATGGGGAGATAACGGTCTTCATAACCGAGAGGTTCGTACTGCGCCGCCATCTTCCCGAACATCTCTGCCGTGCGGCCCACCCGAAACAGAACGTTGGTGTTCTCCGCCATCGGTTGCCGGTTGTTGCCGTTCTGCCGGTAAAGCAGATTGGAAGAAATTGCGCCATTCCACCAGATAACAAATTCCTCTTTCGATCCGCTCGGAGGCGCGGTTGGATCGGAATACGATCCCAAAAGCGAGCGGTCGAGAATCTTCCCGGGATAGAGCGCGGCCAGCGCCGCATAGGACGGCTCACCCTTGGCCAGTACCTGATCGCCGAGGACGTCGGTCAGGCTGTTGGTCATCGTCTCCTCCCGCGTGCGTCCCTCCTGCATCGCGCGTTCCTCAGTGGGAGTGAACACAGCCTGTTCCGCCCATCCGCGGGTGAGAGCGAGATAGCGTTGCCGAAGGTCCTTGGTGTCATTCTCACTGCGGGCCTGCGCGGAAACCCGTGCGGGAGCAAGCGTGAGGGCGATAAAAAAGAGCGCGGCGAGGGCACGACGGGTCGCTATCATGAGCACTTTGCTGGCCATCCTATTGAACAGTGAATCGATATGTAGAACACCGGCGATGTTAGAGTTGTCGGCCGCCGTGAGTCAAGCGAACGCGGCGGCATATCGCAGTGACGCGCGCTAAAATCACATTTCATGAAATCACCGTTCGGTTCCCGGATCGCGCCCGCGATTTATATCGCGGTGGCGGTATTGCTCGCGGCGGTTGCCGTTGTGCAGTACCGCTGGTCCGCGCGCGTGGCCGCCGCCGACGCACAGCGCGAGCGGGAACACCTCGATACCGCAGCGTCGTTGTTCGCGAACGAGCTCAACGACACCGTCGGGCAAGCGGTGGAATTCATGCAGGAGGACGCGCAGCGTGCGCTGAAGTCCGGCGAGCGGTTGGCTGCTCCGCCCAAGCTGATCGGGGAACTCGATTATGTTGACGCGACCGCTGCGGGCACTCGGAAGGTAAAGCGGCTGAGCGCCGATGGATACTTCGTCGATAGCTCGCCTCCTGCCTGGATGCCTGCCCCGGCGTGTACCGTGGGAGTTTTACTGGACCCGCCGGCGCTGGTTTCTCCCATACTCGATATTACGCAACTGAAACAGGGCGCAGTGCATGCGGTTCGGATCTTTCAGGCCTTCGGTCGTGATCGCTGCCTGGTCGGCCGTATTGATGTGGAGTATCTGCGGACGACGCTCTTCCCCCAACTGCTGCAAAAGAGTTTTGGCGAGAGCGCGTGGAAGGACTATGAATTCGCGGTGACGCAGCCCCAGCGTCCGCAGAGGCCGATTTATGGCTCAGTTTGGGCGCCCGATATTCGGCGGCCCATTTCGCCGGTCCCGGCGATACGCCTGCGTAGGCCTGGCAATCCCGCACTCAGTGCGCCCGAGCCACACGAGAATACGTTCTTCGTTCAACGGTACGAATCGGTCGTTGTTCAAGGAGGAACAGCGCCGAACCCAGCCGTGCTCGGCAAGAACATCTGGGAACTGGACATACGTCACAAAGGCATCCCGCTTGCCGAATCCTTTGAGCGAACGCGCCGCCGCGATCTGTTCCTCAGCATTGCGGTGGAAGCGCTGCTGGGAGCGGCGATCGTGTTCCTGGTGATCGGCGTCCGGCGCATGCAGAGGCTGGCAGAACAGAAAATGGAGTTCGTCGCCGGGGTATCGCACGAGCTGCGCGCGCCTGTTTCCGCCATCGCGATGCTCTCGCGCAACCAGGCGGACGGACTCGTCAGCGGCGCCGAGAAAGTGCGCCAGTACGGCGAACTCATGAATCAGCAGAGCCGCCGGCTGAACGAGATGGTGGAGCAGACGCTGCAATACGCCGGCATCCACTCCAATCTCGCACGCCCGTCCAAAACGGAAATCGATTTGAAACGCCTGATTCAAGAGGTGGTGGACGCGCGCCGCGAGGAACTGGAGCGGCGCGGCTTCGAACTGGAAGTAAACACCAGCGCCGACTTGCCCGCCGTACAGGGAGACCCGAACCTGTTACGGATTGCGATCGACAACCTGCTCAGCAACGCCGGCAAATATGCCGAGGCCGGCCACTGGATCCGAGTAAGCGCCAACTTTGCGCCGTCCGAGAAAGAGATCCTGATTAGCGTAGAGGATCGGGGCCCGGGAATCGCGCCCGGCGAGCAGGCGAACATCTTCGAGCCGTTCACGCGGGGTCAGGCGGCCATCGACGCGCAAATTCCCGGGTCGGGCATCGGACTGAGCCTGGTGCGCAGTGCTGCCGAGGCACATCGCGGCACGATCACTCTGGCGAGCGAACCGGGAACCGGCAGCAAATTCACGCTCCACTTACCTGTATGAGCCGAATTCTTTTCGTCGAAGACGAAGCTGCCTTCGCGGTCGGAACCATCGATCGTCTGCAGTCGGAGGGCTACGAGGTGGAGTGGGCGAAGACAGGATCGGCAGGCTACTCGACAGCCTTGGCGCGTGCGTTCGACCTGATCGTTCTTGACGTGATGCTTCCAGGAAAAAACGGATTTGACGTTTGCCGCGATCTTCGCCGCGACGGCATCAGCGCGCCGGTGTTGATGCTGACCGCGAGAGGCGAAGTGGTGGACCGAGTTCTCGGGCTGAAACTCGGCGCCGACGACTACGTCCAGAAGAACTGCGAGCCGGCGGAACTGATGGCGCGCATCGAGGCGCTGCTGCGGCGCTCGCGCGGATCGGTGACCGGCAACGAGCGTGCCAGCTTCGGCAATGTGCGAATCGATTTTCGCAAGCACGAGATCACACGTGGCGGGAAACCGGTTGCGCTGTCGCCCGTGGAGTTCCGGCTTCTGGAATACCTGGTGGAACGGCGGGGAGCGGTGGTCAGCCGTGAAGAACTGCTGGAAAAAGTCTGGGCGCTCAAGGGCGAGACCATGAGCCGCACGGTGGACGTCCACGTCGCCGGCCTGCGGAAGAAGATCGAGCCCGATGCGCGCTATCCGAAATTCCTCCTCACCATCAAAGGGGCGGGTTACCGGCTGGCAATTTAAGCCTTAACATTCTTTACATAGATTTTGCCCGCGGAATGTCTCGCTTCAGGCATTCTCATCACATGAAAACCTGGATTGCGTTCGGATTGTTCCTCCTGCTTTCCTGCGGCGCTGTGTTTTGTCAGCAGCCGTCGGGGAAATTGTCGTTTGAAGTGGCTTCCATCCGCCCGGCGGCGCCGCCCGAGATGGGCCGGATACGAGTCGGCATGAACACCGATGGCGGCATGCTTCGGTATACGAACGTCTCGCTGAAAGACGTCATCCGCGTGGCCTATCGGGTCAAGGATTTCC
>JBOGLI010000532.1:0-4049 GCA_050746165.1 Terriglobales bacterium
GATCACACCCTGCTCAAACCGCAGGCGACCGGGGCTGATATCCGCCGCCTCTGCCAGGAGGCCCGGCGGTATAGATTCGCCACCGTGTGCGTGAATCCCTATTGGGTGCCCCTGGCGGCGGCGGAATTGGCTGGGTCCTCGGTGCAAGTGGCTGCAGTCGCGGGATTTCCGCTCGGCGCTAGTACCACCCTCAATAAAGTGGCGGAAGCGGTATCCGCGATCATTGGGGGAGCCCGAGAAATCGACATGGTCCTGAACATCGGCGAGCTGTGTGCGGGTAACGTGGATCCCGTCCGAGCCGATATCGCCGCAGTCGTCCTGGAGGCCCATTCCCGCAGGGCTTTAGTCAAAGTGATACTCGAAACTGCGCTACTGAACGACGATCATAAGACTGCAGCCTGCGTAATCTGCAAACAGCTCCGGGTAGACTTCGTAAAAACATCCACCGGATTCTCAACCCATGGAGCCACGGTGCACGACGTCGAACTGATGAGGCGTACAGTCGGTCCTGACATGGGTGTGAAGGCATCTGGAGGAATCCGCACGCTGGAGGACCTGGAAGCCATGCGGGCAGCCGGAGCGAACCGTATCGGCACCAGCTCGGGAGTTCAGATCCTGGAGGCCATCGAGCCGTGACAACCCCGCGCCGAACTGCTCTTCGCTTCCGCGAACGCGCTGAGTTGCTCGACTTCCTTCTCGAAGTATCGCGCATCAGCTCGGAAACGCTCGATCTGGCGGAGCAGCTCTCCACCATCGCGTCCATCGTGAAGGAAGTGGTTCCCTACGATGTATTCGCGATCCTGCTATACAGCGAGCGTACGCACGCTCTCACCATCCGGCACGCCATAGGCCACCGCGAAGAGGTTGTGCGCAGCCTGTCGATTCCCCTCGGCGAGGGCATCGTTGGAACGGCCGCAGCGCGCCGCGAGCCGGTGCTTGTCGAAGACGTCAACCAGGACCCTCGATATCTGAACGCCCTGGATGCCGTTCGCAGCGAGCTGGCCGTGCCGATGACCGCACGAGGCAAGCTGGTGGGCGTGCTCGACGTGCAGTCGACGCGCGTAAAGGCATACGGCGAGCAGGATCGCTCCATGCTCAGCCTGATCGCATCACGGGTGGCGTCGTCTATCGAAAACGCCAGGCTCTATCGGCGCGTCGACCGGCAGAATCGCACGTTGCGGACCCTGTCCCATCTTTCCCGCGAGTTCAGCTCGATTTTGGACCTGGATGAACTGCTGACCAAGATCGCCTCGGCAACCCGGGCGCTGATGCCTTACGACGCCTTTAGCGTCTTTCTGGTGGACCACGAACGGAGCATCCTCCGCAACCGTTTCAGCGTTCGCTACGACCAGCGCGTGAAGATCGACAACATTCCTCTGGGAAAAGGCATTACCGGCGCGGCTGCGGAATCCCGCGAGCCGGTGCGCGTGCTGGATACCGCGGCCGATCCGCGCTATATCGCCTCGCATCCGGGCATCCGCTCGGAACTGGCGGTTCCGCTGATTGTCCAGGACCGCGTCGTGGGCGTCCTTGATGTCGAAAGCGAGCGCATCTCTTTCTTTACCGAAGATCACCAGCGCACACTCTCGCTGTTGGCCCAGCAGATCGCGAGTTCAGTCGAAAACGCCCGCCTGTACGGAGAAGTCGCCGAGCGCGAGCAGCGCATGGATCAGGATCTCAAGGCCGCACGCCAAGTCCAGCGCATCCTGTTGCCACGCGAGGACCCGGAGATGGAGGGTCTGTCGACCGGCATCCGCTCTCGGCCGGCGCGCGAGATCTCCGGCGACGTGTTCGGTTTCTTCGATCATGCCGAGGAGGGCGCTTGCGTCATCGCCTTCGGGGACGTGAGCGGCAAGGGCGCTGCGGCCGCACTTTATGGAGCGCTGATCTCAGGGTTGCTGCGGACGCTCGCCCGGCGGCGTAATCCGGCGGAGCTGATTCGGAAGTTGAATGAAACCCTGCTGGAGCGCAAAGTGGAGGCGCAATACGCGACGCTACTGGTGGCTCTCTGGCAGCCGGCCTTGCGAAGATTTCTGCTTTCCAACGCCGGGGCCGCGCCGCCGTTGATTCTAAGGAACGGCGAAATTCTGGAGACCAAGATCGAAGGCGTGCCTATCGGACTGCTGGCGGATCGCGAATACGACCAAGTAGAGCTTGCCGCCGAACCGGGCGACGCCCTGGTCTTTTATTCGGACGGAGTAGACGAACAGCCCAACGAAAGAGCTGAAGACTTCGGGCGCGAGCGCATCATTCGTATCGTCAAGAAACACGGGGGCGAGCCGCCCCAAGCCGTCGCGGACGCCATCATCGCAGCCGTGGACAAGTTTCGTGGTAACACCCCGATATTCGACGATCAAACCGTCATTGTGCTTCGCGTGATCGCATGAGACTCGCCATGCCGCCGACGGAATATGTGGATCGCACCCTGATGTGCGATGGTGTCGCGCTCGCCGACATCGCGGCGAAAACCGGGACACCGTGTTACGTTTATTCGGCGGCCACCGTGCTGGCGAACTATCGCTCCTATGACGACACGTTGCAGGGCGTTCCGCACACCATATGCTATGCCATGAAAGCCAATGGCAACCTGGCGATCCTGCGTCTGCTTGCCCACGCCGGCGCCGGATTCGACATCGTCTCCGGAGGCGAGCTGTACCGCGTTCTGAAGGCCGGCGGCGATCCAGCCAAGGTGGTGTTCTCCGGCGTGGGCAAGACCTCCGAGGAGATCGACGCCGCACTCGCCGCGGGGACCTTTGCGTTCAACTGCGAGTCCGAGCCCGAGCTGGCACTGGTGGACGCACTGGCGCACCGCCGCGGGATCAAGGCCCGTGTCGCTCTTCGTGTGAATCCCGACGTTGCGGCTAACACTCACGCCCATATCGCGACTGGGAGCCTGGGCCACAAGTTCGGTGTCGATATCGGCGAGGCCGCGGCGGTGTACGAACGCGCCCGCCAGCATCACAACCTCCTGCTCGAAGGAGTGAGCTGTCACATCGGCTCCCAGCTGTTCGATTTCGAGCCGATGATGAAAGCCGCGGACCGCGTGCTCGAGTTGATCGCGATCCTGCGAGCCAAAGGCTTCGACGTCCGCCATGTCGATCTCGGAGGAGGTCTAGGCGTCACTTACAAACCGGACGAACCGGCGCCGCCCATCGCCGGCTTCGTCGCGGCGTTGCGCGAGAAAATTGCCGGATACGATCTGCACTTGTTTCTCGAACCCGGGCGGTCGATTGTCGGCAACGCGGGTGTGCTGCTGACGCGAGTTCTGTATCGCAAGAAGAGCGGCGACAAGGAATTCGTGGTGGTGGACGCGGCCATGAACGATCTGATCCGTCCGGCGCTTTACGACGCCCATCACGAAATTCTGCCCCTGCGCGCGACCTCAGCCGGTTGCCCACTTCGCGCGGACGTAGTGGGGCCGGTCTGTGAATCCGGCGACTTTCTTGCCCAGTACCGGCAGATGCCCGAGGTCTTTCCGGGCGATCTTCTCGCGGTGTGCACCACCGGGGCCTACGGCTTCGCCCAGGCCTCCAACTACAACGCGCGTCCCCGACCCGTCGAGGTGCTCATCGAGGACGGCTCATGGCGTGTGATCCGCAGCCGGGAGACGTTCGACGACCTCATCCGCGGCGAAGTGTAGCGCAAGCAGGAGTTCGTGCGCTACAAGCGGCCGAGCAGCCGGCGGAACGCTGTATCCTCGTGCGGCACCACATTGGGCCAGGTCCGCTCAATCCCATCCGGGGGCGGGCCGTTCTCAAACTCGATCATCAAATGGTGCGCAGCTGCGGATTTGGCGGCACGGCTGCGGAGCTCGATCGTCTGCTGGTCGGTACGATTCATCAGGTCAATCCTAACGCCGGCTGTACCGGTCTTCTCAAGCCTCGCGAACTGTGCTTCCAGGTCGGTGAGGTCATCGATCGAGACGTACTCCCTTACCGGTTTGATCCAGGATGTATCCGCCATGGAGGGCTTCGGATTCAGGTTCACCACGATGTGGGAATCGAGCAGCTTCCGCGGCTCCGTAGCGACCATCATCACCAGCCAGGGAG
>JBOGLI010000533.1:0-4050 GCA_050746165.1 Terriglobales bacterium
GCCTGCAGCGGCTCTATGGCGGCTCGGAGCCGTGGTTGCGTTCCGGCGGCACGCTGTTTTCTTTGCAGAAGCTGCATGACAAGGCGCATATCAGCGGGCGAGACTTCCACGAGCTCACCACCGCGTACGAGTTCCTCCGCAAGATCGAACACCGGCTGCAAATCCGCAATGGACAGCAGACACACCGGTTGCCGCAAGCGGACGCCGACCTGGTCGTGCTCGCGCGAGCGGTGAGCCCACAGGCGTCGAACCACGACGCGCGGCGATTCGTCCGCTCGGTGGAACAGCGGATGGAGGCCGTGGGCGCGATCTATGACCGCATCATTCACGGGGCGCAACAGGAGCAGGCGCCGGAGAGCGGAGAACTGGTACTCACCGAATCGCCGGGTGGACGGGAATTCTCGGAACGCCAGATGTTGCAACGGCTGGCGCAGGACGCACCGGAGCTTTTCGAAATCGCACGCCGCGCCAGGTTGGGCTCGCCCGAGCGGCGCAACCTTGTGCGTTTCCTCACCGCCGCATTTACTACCGCCGAGCGATACGCGGCCATCGTGCGCTCGCCGCACGGCGTGGAACGAGCCATGCGCTTGTTCCAGCTTAGCGACTTCGCGACCAGCCTCCTGCTGACGCATCCGGAGGAGATTGCCACGCTGGACCGTCTGGAACCGCGTCACGGACGGGAGCACACCGCGAGCTTACTTGTGGATTCCGGGAATGGGTCGTGGAGCGACGATCCTGTATTCGCTCTCATCGCGTCGCAGGAGACGCCACAGGCGGAGAAGCTCGCGTTGCTGCGACAGCATTTCCGCCAGCGCGTCTTCGCGTCAGTAGCACGGGACGTGATTGAATCGCGGCCGGTGTTTGCCTCGTTGGCCGCCACGACAGAGGCTGCGGACGAGGCGATCGCTGCGGCACTGGCGGCCATTTCCGCGCCGGATGGGTTCGCCGTTCTGGCCATGGGGCGCTTGGGGACCCGGGAGTTCGACCTGCTTTCCGACGCCGACCTGGTGTTCGTGCGCGATCCGGTGTTGGGAGCGGAAGAGGCGAGGCGAGCGGCCGAGCGGCTGATGAATACGCTGTCGGCGTACACGCGCGAGGGCGCGGTGTTCGCCATCGACGTACGGCTTCGGCCACGTGGAACCGAGGGAGAACTTGTCGTCACTCCGGCGCAACTGACGGAGTACTTTCGCCACGAGGCCGCGCCCTGGGAGGCGCTGAGCTTCACCAAGCTGCGCGTGGTCGGCGGCACGGCGGACACTGGCGATGCGGCCCTGCAGTGCGTGCGCGGGCTTTCCCACCGTTTTGCCGATGATTCCACGTTCCCGGGGGCGGTTCGCGAGATGCGCGCTCGGCTGGAGCAAACCGGCAGGACGGAACTGAACCTGAAGACCTCGCCGGGCGGCATGTACGACCTGGACTTTATTGCGAAATTCCTGGCGGTCAGGTCGTCGCTCGGCGTGCAAAACGCGAACATTCGCGTACGAATCCAAACGCTGGTCGAGCACCGGCTTCTTGACGTTGACCTCGGCGCCGAGCTGGCCGGGGCGGGCGAACTGATCCGGACGGCGGAGCACGCCATCCGCGTGGCCGCCGGGGCAAACCGGGCCACCCTGCCGCTGGGGGACCACGCCCGGCGGGCGACCGAAGAGTTGACGGCCTCATTCCTGGGCCGAATTCCGGAGGCCGGGCTCGAGGCGGAACTTCGAAAATCCATGGCCCGGGTGCGGGAAATCTTCGATCACGTGCTCCGGTGACTTGCGTACCACCCCCCTGTGGCGTCACACTCACCTGTGACCGGCGTCATGCTCTCCATGTGCGTCGTTCCGACTATACTGTCCAGTCTTCTTGATCTCTCCGTGGAGGTGCCTGATGGCGGATTCCTACAACGGCGTACCTGTGCCGAAAGACGGCCAGAAAATCACGTACGCAAACGGTAAATACAACATTCCTGATAAGCCGATCATTCCTTTTATCGAGGGTGACGGCACCGGCCGCGACATCTGGAAAGCTTCCGTCCGGGTGTTTGATGCCGCAGTCGATATCGCTTACGGCGGCAAGCGCAAAATCAAGTGGTTCGAGATCTTCGCCGGCGAGAAGGCCATGGCGAATTTCAAAGCCTGGCTGCCCGACGGCTCCATCGACGCGATGAAGGAATTCCGCATCGGCATCAAGGGGCCCCTCACCACCCCGATTGGTGGCGGCATCCGCTCGCTGAATGTTGCGCTGCGCCAGATCCTCGATCTCTACGCATGCGTCCGTCCGGTGAAACACTACGGCGCCCCCTCGCCCGTCAAGCATCCAGAGCGCATGAACGTGATGATCTACCGCGAGAACACGGAAGACGTGTATGCCGGTATCGAGTGGGAGCAGGGCACGCCGGAAGTAAAGAAGCTGATCGAATTCCTGAACAAGGAAATGTTGAAGAGCGGCAAGAAACAGATCCGGCTCGACAGCGGCATCGGCATCAAGCCGATTTCCGTCACCGGCACCAAGCGCCTGGTCCGTAAGGCGATTCAGCACGCCCTCACGCATGGCCGCAAGAAAGTCACCCTGGTGCACAAGGGGAACATCCAGAAGTTCACCGAGGGCGCCTTCCGGCAGTGGGGCTATGACCTCGCCGTCGAAGAGTTCCGTAACGAAATCGTTACCGAGCGCGAGAGCTGGATCCTCGACAACAAGGATAAGAACCCGAACCTAACGGTCGAGCAGAACGCGAACATGATCGAGCCGGGCCTGGAGTTCGCCACGCCTGAGTTCCGCGAGGATATTTACAAGGAAGTTCGCGCCTGCCTGGACAGCATCTACAAGACGCACGGCAACGGCCAGTGGAAGAAGAAGCTGATGGTGAACGATCGCATCGCCGACAGCATCTTCCAGCAGGTTGTGACCCGCGCCGACGAGTACGAAGTGCTGGCCACTCCGAACCTGAACGGCGACTACATCAGCGACGCCTGCGCCGCGCAGATCGGCGGATTGGGTATCGCCGCCGGCGCGAACATCGGCGACGGTTACGCGATGTTTGAAGCCACCCACGGCACGGCGCCCAAGTACGCCGACCTGGATGTCATCAACCCGACCTCGGTGATCCTGTCGGGCGTCATGATGTTCGAAACCATGGGCTGGCCCGAAGCCGGCAAACTGATCGAGGACGGCGTCCGCAAGACCATCGAGCAGAAGAAAGTCACGTATGACTTCCACCGCCTGATGGAAGGCGCTACCAAGGTGAAGTGCTCCGAGTTCGGCACCTACATCATCGAGAACATGAAGGCGGCGAACTCCGCCGCAGCCGACTAAGCCAGGAAGAATATCAACCACGGATTGCCACGGATTCACACGGATAAGAAATAAAGACATCCGTGAAAATCTGTGGCAATCCGTGGTTGATTTGTTTTGGTGTACCATGATGAGTTTGTCATACGCGGCAGGCAGCTCCCGTAGCGCCGTGCCCGCCATTTCTTCCGGGAGGTGCTGGAGTCATGCGTAAAAAAGTATCCGTCGTGGGATCGGGCAATGTGGGCGCCACCGTGGCGCACTGGATCGCCGCCGCCGAGCTAGCCGACGTCGTCCTCATCGATATCATCGAAGGTGTTCCCCAGGGCAAAGGGCTGGACCTGCTCGAGGCCATGCCCATCGTGAAGAAAGACTCGTACGTGATCGGCACGCAGGACTACGCCGACACGGCGAACAGCGACATCGTCGTCATCACCGCCGGCGTGCCGCGAAAGCCGGGCATGAGCCGCGACGACCTGCTCAACATCAACCACAAGATCATGCAGGACGTGGTTTCGAAAGTCGTGCAGTATTCGCCCGACTGCATCCTGATCATCGTCTCCAACCCGCTCGATGCGATGGCGCAGGCCGCCTTCAAAATGAGTAAGTTCTCGCGCAACCGTGTGATCGGCATGGCCGGCGTACTCGACAGCGCGCGCTTCCGTGCGTTCATTGCGACGGAACTCAAAGTGAGCGTCGAAAACGTTACCGCTTTCGTATTGGGCGGCCATGGTGACACGATTGTCCCGCTGCCGCGCTATTGGTCGGTAGCTGGAATCC
>JBOGLI010000534.1:0-4129 GCA_050746165.1 Terriglobales bacterium
CACTTATGGTTTGCCGACGACCTCTTTGCTCCCCGGGTCCAGTGGGTCGAGCAATTGGCAGATGCCGTCGAGCAGCGGGATGCCGCCGTTCCATTCAAAATCCAAACGCGCGTGGACTTGCTTACTCCCGCTGCCGTTTCGGCGCTGAAGCGCGCCGGTTGCGCCGAGGTATGGATGGGCGCCGAATCAGGATCGCAAAAGGTTCTTGATGCAATGGACAAGGATACACGGGTCGAGCAGATCGAGCGCGCGCGTCACAATTTACGTGAAGCTGGTATTCGAGCTTGTTATTTCCTTCAATTCGGCTACCCGGGCGAAACCTGGTCCGACATTCGCAAGACGATCGCCCTGGTACGTCGGACCAAGCCGGATGATATTGGCGTCTCTGTGTCGTACCCGCTGCCTGGCACGAAATTTCACGAGCGCGTTCGCGCGACGATGAACGGAAAGTCCAATTGGTCCGATAGCGAAGATCTCTCCATCATGTTCAAGTCGCCGTATACCGACGCGTTCTACCGCGCGTTGCATGACGCGCTTCATGCCGACGTTGAGCAATGGAGCCGCCCCGCGCCGGCCGGCATGGCCGCGGTGCAGAATATCCAGCCGGAACGCAGACAGGAGCTCTGGCAGCAAGTTGAAGAAATGGAGAAGCTCTGCCGAAACACCACGCCGACCGTGCTGGCGCCGGAATTCGTTTACCTGCAGGCGGATTGACCCATGGACTTGCTGCTAACCCACGGATATTTCCTGCGCGAGGATTCGAAAGAACTCGAGATCATGCGGCCCTACGCGCCGCTGGGCGTTTTGTATCTCTGCTCGCACCTGCGCGCCAAGGGATTCGACGTCGAGGTATTCGACAGCACCTTCCGCGACCGGGAAGAGCTCCAGTCGATACTCGCTTCCGAGAAACCGGCGGTCCTCGGCGTGTACGCCAACATGATGACGCGAGCCAATGCCGTGAAGATGCTCCGCGTGGCCAAGGCAGCCGGGTGGAAGACGGTGGTCGGCGGTTCCGATCCCGCGGAGTACGTTTCCGAGTATCTCGACAATGGCGCGGACGTGGTTGTCTTGGGGGAAGGGGAGCGGACGCTGGAAGAACTCTTGCCCGCGCTGCCCGGTGGCCAGACCGATTTGCGCCGTATAGATGGCATTGCGTTTCGCGCACCCGATGGTGTGATCCATCGCACGACACCGCGCGCGCCGATTCGTGACCTCGACGCGCAACCGTGGCCCGCGCGCGAGGCAATCGATCTGGGTCCGTACATGAAGGCCTGGCGCGAGTATCACGGCAAAGCGTCGCTCGGGCTCATCACCGCGCGTGGATGCCCGTATCGTTGCCGCTGGTGCAGCCGCAACGTCTTCGGACAGACTCACCGGCGCCGGAGCGCATCCTCTGTGGTCGACGAGCTCGAATTCCTGATCTCCAATTACGGGCCCGAAATGGTATGGATGGCCGACGATGTGTTCACGATCCATCGTGGCTGGTTGCTGGAGTACGCGGCAGAGTTGAAGAAGCGCGGGATTTCAATTCCGTTTGAAACGATTTCGCGCGCCGATCGCATGGATGAAGCGGTCGCCGACGCACTCGCCGACATCGGTTGCTTCCGGTTGTGGGTGGGGTGCGAGAGCGGATCACAGCGCATTTTGGACCAGATGCAGCGCGACGTCACCCTGGAACAGGTGGAGCGCGCCGTCGGGCTGCTGCGCTCGCGAGGAATTGCTACCGGGATGTTTCTCATGTGGGGCTACGGTGACGAAAACCTCACCGACATTCAGGCGACCATCGAACATGTGAAACGCGCTGAGCCGGATGTCTTTTTCACTACCGTTGCCTATCCGGTCAAAGGCACCGGGTTCTATTCCGATGTGGCCGATCGAGTGGTGAATGAAAATGCATGGGACAGCACCTCGGATCGCGATAACCGGATCCGCGGCCGCCACTCGCGGCGCTTCTACAAGTTCGCCTACCAGCTCCTGCGCAGCGAAGTCGAACTGCACCGAAAAGGGTCGCGGACACCTGAATCATCCGATCTGCAGCACGCGATCATGCAGGCGCGGCTAGGCATGAGAAATACCTACGGCGAGGTGGAAGCATGACGGCCGCGGCGCGGAGTGGGGCAGCGTTCGATGCCATTGCTGCCGAATACGACGCGATATTCGGCAATTCATTAATTGGCCGGGCGCAACGGCAAGTTATTTGGGAGATGCTCGACCGCGTATTCCGGCCGGACCAGCACATACTCGAAATCAACTGCGGAACCGGAGTGGATGCCCTGCATCTGGCCGAGCACGGAATGCGCGTACACGCGTGCGATGCATCGCCGGCGATGGTCGACATCGCGCGCAAACGCTTATACGGAAGCGATACAGTGCAAGTTGAGAGGCGCGCGACCGAGGATCTGTCCGAAATTGCCGGCCCTTACGATGGGCTGTTTTCGAATTTCGGCGGACTAAACTGCCTTGACGATATTCCCGCTGTGATCTCTCACCTCAAGCTCCTGGTGCGCCGGGGAGGCAGCGCGGTCCTCTGCTACATGGGTCCGTTCTGCGCTTGGGAGGTGCTGTGGTACCTGGCGCACAGGAAACCCACGAAAGCGTTCCGCCGCTGGAAGCGCTCCGGCGTTACTGCCCAGCTAGGCAATGGCAAAAAGTTTTGCGTTCGCTACCCGACCGTAAGCGAAATCGTGCGCGCCTTTGGCCCGGAGTTTCAGCTGATAGAACGCGCCGGCGTTGGGGTATTTGTCCCTCCATCGTACGCCGAAGGGTTCGCGAGCGCACACGTAAGCGCGCTGAATGCCGCCAGACGTGCCGATCGTTCGGTCGCAAAATGGCCGGTATTCCGTAACGTCGGAGACCACGTGCTGCTCCGTTTTGAGAAGGTCCTCGAATGAACGCGTTGGTTTCAGCAGCTCCGATACTCTCCGCTGCCGCCATGTGGATGCGGCAGCTTCGCTGCCCGTACTGCGGGCGTGATTTCGCGGAGGTCGACATTTTCGCGGTCATACGTATCCGGTGCGAGTGCGGGTTCACGTTGCGCAACGATGGCGGAATTGTGCGTGCTCTCGTTCCAGAAAGCGCCGCCTACTTCGAGCAGTTCGTTCGCGAGTATGGGGAGGTCCGCGCGCGCGAAGGCCGGTCTGGCGATGACGCCTATTACCTAGCACTTCCGTTCGAAGATCGTACCGGCCGAAATTCGTGGCAGTGGTCGATCCGTGCCAAGACGTTCCGGTATTTCACCTCGCGTGTGTTGTCGCGAATCGAGCGGCATTCCGGCAAGCCTCTCGATGTCCTCGATATAGGCGCGGGGAACGGCTGGCTAAGTTATCGCATGACGCTGCGCGGCCACCGCTGTGCCGCCGTGGACCTTCTCGATAACGCGTGGGACGGTCTCGGCGCGGCCCATCATTATCGATCCCACTCCAAGAGTCCATTCGCCCTTCTCCAGGCTGAAATGGACCGTCTCCCCTTCGCCGACCGTCAATTCGATCTCATCATCTTTAACGCGTCATTCCACTACTCCACCGATTACGTCCGTACGGTCCGGGAGTCGCTACGGTGCCTCCGACCCGGCGGCAGTATCGTGATGCTCGACACGCCGTATTACCACCACGAGTCCAGCGGCGCGGCGATGGTCCGTGAGCGCGAGGGTGAGTTCCAGCGCAAGTATGGCTTCCGCTCGAACAGCGTTCCGTCGAGTGAATTCGTCAGCCGCGGCACGCTTGATCGCCTGGCGCGAGATTGCGGAATTCGCTGGCAGGTATTCAAGCCCTGGTACGGGTGGAATTGGGCGCTGCGTCCGTGGAAGGCGCGACTGCGGCGCCGCCGTCAGCCGTCCAAGTTCTACCTGCTTTGGGGGAGGACTGAGGCGTGATCATTCTCTTCAATCCGCGCGCCACAAAACCGCGCAGCCGGCGGTATCCGCTGTCGGTGATGGCGCTCGCCGCCGTGCTCGAGGGCCGCGAACAATACGAGATCGTGGACGGCAACGTAGATCCTGATCCGACCGGAACCATCCTTGCGCTCATGTCACGGAACGCCGTCGAGATGGTCGGTGTGACGGTGATGCCCGGTCCGCAGATGGCCGCCGCGATCCCAACATCGCGTGCGATTCATGAGCGCTTCCCGAAGG
>JBOGLI010000535.1:0-3536 GCA_050746165.1 Terriglobales bacterium
GCCGACCAGAACCTGAGTGTGCTGTATGTTCGCGAAAATGGTGAGGACAAAGTACTGGTGGACCCAAATCCGATGACTGAGGACGGAAGTATCTCAGTTGCGCCGATGGGAACTTCGGACGACGGCAAGTTGATGGCCTACGGCTTGCGCAAGGGCGGAGCCGATGAGGTGCAGGTCACGATCCTCGACGTCGATGCGAAGAAGCCGCTGGCCGACACGTTTCCCAGCGCGCGCTACGGCGGATTTCGCTTCACGCCTGACGACAAGGGTTTTTACTACTCGAAATACATGAACAAGGTGGGACCGCGGGTTTACTACCACGAGCTCGGGTCCGATCCGAAGAATGACCAGGAGCTGTTCGGAAGCCAATACGGCCCTGGCGAAATCGTCAGCGTAGACCTCACCACCGACGGCCGTTATCTGGTGTACCGGGTTTCGCACGGCTCCGCGGCCGAGCAGACCGAAGCGTACGTGCAGGACGTAAAGGAGCACGGACCGGTGACGCCGATCGTCAACGACATCAAGGCGGAGTTCAGCGTTGACCTGGCGGGCGACAAGGCATTCGTTACGACCAATTGGGATGCGACCAACAGCAAGATTCTCCTTGTTGATCTGAAGAATCCGGGCCGCGCGAACTGGAAGGTGGTGGTGCCGGAGAGCGAATATCCGATCACGGGCACGGCGGCAATCGGAGGAAAACTGTTCGTCAGCTACCTGGAAGACGTTATTACGCATATCCGCATTTACGACGCTGACGGCAAGGCGCAGGGTGAAGTGAAGCTGCCGGGAATCGGCTCGGCGGGCATCAGTGGGCGCTGGGAGGATGCCGAGGCGTTCCTGCGGTTCAACTCTTATTCGGCGCCGACGACGATCTATAGCTATTCGGTGCCGACCGCAAAGCAGGCGGTGTGGGCGAAGATCACCGTGCCGGTGGCGACCGACGAGATCGAAACGAAGCAGGTGTTTTTCCAGTCGAAGGACAAGACTCGTATACCGATGTTCCTGGTCTACAAGAAGGGAACGAAGCTGGATGGAGCGCGGCCCACGATGCTGACCGGATACGGCGGCTTCCGCATCAGCGAAACGCCGGGGTTCTCACCGATGGCGGTGTTATGGGCGCTAAAGGGAGGCGTATGGGCCGTACCGAATTTGCGCGGGGGCGGCGAGTACGGCGAGAAGTGGCACAAGGCGGGGATGCTGGGGAGCAAGCAGAACGTTTTCGACGATTTCATCGGAGCCGCGGAATGGCTGGTCGCCAACAAGTACACGAATGCGCGGAAGCTGGCGATCTCCGGGGCGTCGAACGGCGGACTGCTGGTGGGTGCGGCGTTCACGCAGCGGCCCGACCTGTTTCGCGCCGTAATCTGCGGATATCCGCTGCTCGACATGCTGCGCTACCAGAACTTCCTGGTGGCACGGTTCTGGGTGCCCGAGTATGGATCGTCGGAAGATGCGGAGCAATTCCAGTGGCTGCGCGCGTACTCGCCGTACCAGAACGTGAAGGTGGGGACGAAGTATCCGGCGATCCTGTTCGTCAGCGGCTATTCCGACACGCGCGTAGCGCCGCTGCACGCCCGTAAAATGGCGGCGCTGGTGCAGGCCTCGACAGGGTCGGATGCGCCGGTCCTGCTGCACTACGACACCCGCGCCGGACACTCGGGAGGTGGCGCGGTGTCGAAACAGATCGACGACCTGACCGATGAATACAGCTTCGTGCTGTACCAGTTGGGCGCGACGCCAAAGATGGAGGCAAAGAAGTAAAGGGAAGCCTCACGATGAAAACGGAAACGGCGGCCATTTGCAGGCCGCCGTTTCCTTTGGGGGGGAGGGCCGAAATTGTCAGGCGGAACGTTTTATGTCGATCGCCTGGATGACGTCGAAGGAGCGGAAGCGACGGCGAAAATTCTCAGCGTGCGTGACCTGCACGCTCGCGGGAGCGCCGTTGATCGGAACCCAACTGCACAGGTTTCGATTGATGTCGAGCAACTGAACCAGGCTTCCGTCGAGGTCTTGATAGACCTTGCCGGGGGCAATCTCCAGTTCATCCCGCAACTCGCGGTCGTTCAACATCTATTAACTCGATGCTCAGAATGTTGCGAGAGTTGCCGGATTTTGTTACTTAGCCCGAGGGTGAGCCCAGCCAGAGGTCGCGGACGGCGTCGGGCGAATAGCCGGATTCGCGAAGCCGGCGGAGGCTCAGGGCGTCATATCGTTTTGCGAGACGATTGCCGGCAGGATCGGCAACAAGAGGGCAGTGATAGAAGGCCGGGGGTGTCCGGCCAAGGGCGGAGTACAGCAGCAACTGGCGCGCGGTGGACTTGAGCAGATCGGCGCCGCGAACGACTTCGGTGATCTGCATATCGAGGTCGTCGGCGACCACGGCAAGCTGATAGGCGGGAACGTCGTCGCGGCGCCAGATGACGAAATCGCCGAAGTCGGTACCGGCGGTGAACTCCTGCCGGCCGACATTGAGATCATCGAACGCGAGGGCAGTCCCGTCCGGCACGCGCAAGCGCCAGGCGACGCCGGAGGGATCGGTCGCAGAGGTCTTCTGATGGCGGCAGCGGCCGCTGTAAATCGGTTCGTCATTCGGGTCGTGGGCGCGCGAAGATTCATGCGGCGCTTGCGCGGCTTCGGCCAGATCGCGGCGCGAGCAGGAACATGGATACAGGAAGCCGCAGTGCAGGAGTTCGCGCCAAGCCTTCAAGTAGTGCTCGCGGCGGCGACTCTGTATATATGGCGCGAACGGGCCGCCGACGTCGGGACCTTCGTCCCAGCGAATGCCGAGCCAGCGCAGGTCTTCGAGCATGGCGGAGGCGAACTCGGGGCGCGAACGTTGCGGATCGAGGTCTTCATCGCGAAAGACGAGCACGCCCCCGGCGGCGCGCGCCCGTTCGTAGGCAGTCCAGAAAGTGCGCGCATGGCCGAGGTGAAGATAGCCGGTGGGCGATGGCGCGATGCGTCCGCGGTAGGCCACGGAGGAATCGTAGCAGCTTGCCCGAGTTCAGCAATAAAGCTGGTTGATCTGCGGATCCCGGTTCAGATCAATCCAATAATCGCGGAACGCCTCCGCCAGAGCGACGAACTCTTGGGTGGAGTGAGGCTTTGCCAGGTAGGAATTCGCGCCCATCTCGTAGGAGCGGTTGATGTCGGAAGGCTCGTCGGAGGAGGAGAGCACGACGATGGGCAGGCGGCGGCACTCGGATTCGGTGCCGCGTACCCATTGCAGAACCTCGAAACCAGAGCGGCGCGGGAGCTTGAGGTCGAGCAGCACGATGCTGGGCATGGGATAAAGCGCGCGGTCCACGTACTGGTTCTCGCCGCGGAGATAGGCAACGGCGTCGTCGCCGTGCTCGACGCGGACCACCGGCACTTCCAAGCCGATCTTGTCGAAGGCGCGCTTGAGCAGGCGCGCGTCATTGGCATCGTCTTCTACCAGCAGGATGGCGCGTACGAAGGGTCCCATGCTTTTCTCCGTCTCACAACGTAGGTTCTTCGTTATGAGAAAACCAATAAGTCTGCACGATCTTTACAAG